>DASZZT010000001.1:0-3998 GCA_035543275.1 Luteimonas sp.
CGAACGCCGACTGGATGTCGGTGAAGTCCTTGATCGGCTCATGGATGCGACGGGTGCTGGCGAGGCTGTCGGCACCCATCGCGCCGAGCGCACCTTCGAGCAGGCCGCGGTCGGTGTGCGCCTGCGGCTGCAGCTGGCCATGGATCTTGTTGCCCATCCAGGTGGCGAAGCCTTCATTCAACCAGATATCGTCCCACCACTTCATCGTGACCAGATCGCCGAACCACTGGTGCGCGAGCTCGTGCGCGCTCACGCCCCAAAAGCTTTGGCGACGGGCGACCGGAGACGTCTCGTCCGGGAACATCAGCGTGTCGCGATAGACGATCAGCCCGGCATTCTCCATCGCGCCGGCCCAGAAATCCGGTGCGGCGACGTTGTCGAGCTTGTCGAACGGATACGGGGTGCCGAAATAGTCTTCCAGCGCGCGCACGATTTCCGGCGTGTGCGCCAGCGAATACTTCATTCGATCGCCCTGACCGTGGGCGGCGATGCCGCGCAACTTGATCGGCGTCGTTCGCGCACCGTTCGGCGCGATGTCCGGGCCTTGCGCCACGTCCCACGGCCCGACCGCGAACGCGACGAGGTAACTGGGCAACGCCTCGGTGCGATTGAAGGTGACTTTCTTCCAGCCGTCGTGCAGATCCTCGGTCTTCGCCTCGACGCTGTTGGCGACGGCGACATCGTCCTTCGGCACGATCAGGGTGATGTCCCAAGGCTGCTTGAAGCTGGGCTCGTCGAAGCCCGGGAACGTGTTGCGCGCGCCCAGCGGCTCCATCTGCGTGACCACGTAATCGCGGCCGTCCGGCTTGACCTTGTAGGCGCCCTGCAACTCGCCGAACGGCGCATCGAAGGCGATCTCGATCGTGCCCTTGCCGGCCGGAATCTCCTCGGCAGCGACCAGCTTGAGTACGCCGGAGACGTCGACCTGCTCGGCCGTCAGCGCGATGCGCCGTTCGCCCATCAACACTTGCGCCTTGACGATCTTCAAGTCGCGGCCGTGCATCCAGATCACTTTCGTCGGCGCGGCGATCGTCGCCTCGATCCGCGTGCTGCCGCTGAAGCGCGCCTGCTGCGGATCCACCTTGAGTTGCAATTGCACCAGCGTTGGCACGACGTTGCGCGGCAGCGGACCGGTGGGAACTTCGCCGGACACGCCGGGCATGGGATCGGCGGCCTGCGCGAGGCCGGTCGCGGCCAGCAGGGCGGAAGCGAGCAAGGTACGGCGCAAGGACATCGATGGTCTCCCCGGAATCGAATCCGGGAGCCTACCGCGCCACGCATGCTGGCCGAGCCTGACAAAAGTACCGGTCGCGCGCGCCACATCGGTAGACAGTGCGAACTGCGTCACAGCCACGACTCGCGCGAGCTTCACGCGTCGCAACAGGCGGCGCGGCATGCTCGTGCACCCCGACGCAGCGCCGGCTGCCCGCATCAGGAGACTCCCATGCTCAAGATCGCCGTCGTCATCGGCAGCACCCGCCCCGGCCGCAAGGGCGAGGCCGTGGCCCGCTGGGTGCATCAACTGGCAACGGCGCGCGGTGACGCCGACTACGAACTGGTCGACATCGCCGATTTCGACTTGCCGCTGCTGGATGAGCCGGTGCCGCCGTCGATGCACAAGTACAGCAAGCCGCATACGCTGAAGTGGGCGGCGACGATCAACGGCTTCGACGGCTTCGTGTTCGTCACCCCCGAGTACAACCACGGCACCTGCGGCGCGCTCAAGAACGCGCTCGACTTCCTCTACCAGGAATGGAACAACAAGGCCTGCGCCTTCGTCGGCTACGGCAGCGCCGGCGGCACGCGCGCGGTCGAGCATCTGCGCGGAGTAGTGGCAGAACTGCAGATGGCCAGCGTGCGCAACCAGGTGCAACTGTCACTGTTCACCGACTGGGAAAACATGAGCGAGTTCAAGCCCGCCGAACGCAACCAGAAGCCGGTCGACGCGATGCTTGACCAGCTGCTGGCCTGGAGCGGCGCGCTGAAGCCATTGCGCAACAAATAGTCGCTCAGCGCCGATCGAACGCGATTTCCGCCGACAGGCCAAGCATCCATTCGCGCCCCGGCGCTGGCTCGTAGTAGCGGCCGTTGCTGTCGTTGACAATCAGCGATCCGATCGCGCGGCGACCAACCACGTTGTCGATCCGCGCGTAGCCGGCGAGCACGAGCCGGCCGACATGCCAGCGGCGCTCGACGCCGAGGTCCAACGTCGCGTATCCCGGCGCCGACGCGGTGTTGGCGTCGTCGGCGTAAGTCTTGTCAACGACGTCTGCTTGTGCAAACAAGTCGAGGCCAGCACGCGGCGTCCAGCGCAGTTCGGCCCACGCCGATTGCGGTGCGGTCGCGGGGATGCGATTGCCGGCGGCGATCCAGGTGTCCGGCTGCATGCACGGCGGCTGGCGACAGGTGGCAAAACCGTCGCGATAGTGCGCATCGAGCCGGGTGTAGGCCAACGCGTAATGCCAGCGCGTCGACAGTGGCCCGGAGGCTGACAACTCCCAACCTCTTCGAATCGTGGTTGCGGCGTTGGCGTACGCGCTGCGGCCGCCCTGGTTGCTGGCGACGACCAGTTCGTCGCGGGTGCGACTGGCGAATGCGGCCAGTGCCAAATTGCTGTCGCCGCGCCGCGCACGCAGCCCGAACTCGACGTTGTCGCTGCGTGCGGGTTGCAACGCGGTGTTGAGGCCGCTGCGACCGTCGGCGCGATAGGCCAGTTCCGATGACGACGGCGTCTCGAAACCGCGCCCGGCATTGGCGTAGAGATCCAGCCACGCGGCAGGCCGGAACAACAGCCCAACCACCGGCGTGGTCTGCACGAAACTTAGCGCACCGCTGTCATCGGGGTTGCCGGGAGCGATATAGGCATCGCGCGAACGGAACACGACGCGGCTGTGGCGCAGGCCGAGCGTCGCGTCCCAGCGCGGCAAAAATTCCCAGCGCGCCTCGGCGTAGGCGTCGCGGCTGGTCACGGTGTCGCGCTGGTCGCGGCGCAAGGCGCCGACCACGCCGCGCTGGTCGCCGACGAAATTCTCGTAGCCGCGGCGACGTTCGCCAGAGCGTTGCAATTCGATGCCAACGGTCAGGCTGGCGGCACGCCCGCGCAGCGTGGCATCTCCGCGCCAGCGCAGGTCGAGTCCGGAATAACCGCGCGCAAGGTCGACCACGCCGCCACCGCTGCCCGGATTGGCCTGCGCGATCACCGGCACCGACAGCATCTGGAAGGTATCGCGCGTGCCGGCGTAGGCGCTCAACGTCAGTGTGTTGCGATCGTCGAGTGGTTGCTCCAGGCGCAGCCCGAGTTGCTGCTGGCGCACGCGCTTGCGGGTGTCGAACGCGAGCGCGCCGGCGCTGGCCGCACGCGGCGTGTGTCGGGCCTGGTCGAGCGTCAGGCCCTGCGGATCGTCGGCGTGCAGGTTGAGCACATTGGCGGTCAACGCAACACGCAGGCCCGCCGCGCCATTGGCGGTCAACCGCGCCTGCGTCGTGTCGCGGCGTGCACGACTGTGGTCGCGATAGCCTCCCGCCTGCAGGCTGCCGGCATCGAGGCTGTAGCCGCCGACATCCAAATCCTCGTCGCCATCCGTTGGCTCCCAGCGTCCACGCCAGGACAGGCTCTCGCGGTACAGCGCATCGCTGCCCGCTGCGAACGCGAACCCGAACGTCGGCTGTGGTGGCGGCGGTGCGCTGAAGAATTCGATCACGCCGCCGGAGGCATTGCCATACAGCGCCGAGAACGGTCCACGCAGCACATCGACGTGCGCGATCGCCTGCAGCGGGATATGCGACACCTGCCCCTGCCCGTCCGGCATCGTCGCCGGGATGCCGTCGGCGATCAGCCGGATGCCGCGCACGCCGAAACTCGAGCGCGCGCCGAAGCCGCGGATCGTGAGCTGTACATCCTGTGCCAGGTTCTGGCGGTCGTGCGCCGCAACACCCGGCACGCGTTGCAGCAGTTCCGACACGCTGAGCTGCGGTCGTGCCGGGACGGCATCGACATC
>DASZZT010000002.1:0-7523 GCA_035543275.1 Luteimonas sp.
CAGGTGCGCAGCGAAGGCGTGCAGACGATCGTCGTGCTTTCGGACGACATCGGGAAGTGGTCCGACCCTTCGATCTTCCCCAGCGGCGTCGAGTTCTTCGACCGCAAGGAACTCGACAGCGTGCAGAAACGCCTGCGCGAAGTGAAAGGCACCAGCGTGCTGATCTTCGACCAGGTCTGCGCCACCGAGAAACGCCGCCGTCGCAAGCGCGGCAAGCTGGTCGACCCGCAGAAGCGGGTGGTGGTGAATTCGCTGGTCTGCGAAGGCTGCGGCGACTGCGGCAAGAAGTCGTTCTGCGTGTCGGTGCTGCCAAAGGAAACCGAGTTCGGCCGCAAGCGCGACATCGACCAGTCCAACTGCAACAAGGACTATTCCTGCGTCAATGGTTTTTGCCCGAGCTTCGTCACCGTCCATGGCGGCGCGCTCAGGAAGAAGAAAGCCAGCGGTGCGAAAGATCGTCTCGATGATCTGCCACTGCCGCAGCTGCCGCCGCTCGACCAGCCCTGGAACATCCTGATCACCGGTGTCGGTGGTACCGGCGTGGTCACGATAGGGGCCCTGCTCGGCATGGCCGGGCATCTGGAAGGCAAGGGCGCCAGCGTGCTCGACCAGACCGGTCTCGCACAGAAGGGTGGCGCGGTGACGACGCACATCCGCATCGCCAAGTCGCCGGCCGACATCCACGCCGTGCGCATCGCCGCAGGCGAAGCGGATCTGGTGCTCGGCTGCGACATGGTCGTGGTCAACGACTACTGGGCGCTGTCGAAGATCCGCGCCGGCCGTTCGCACGTCGTGCTCAACAGTTACGAAGCGATGCCGGGCACGTTCACCACGCGTCCGGACATGCAGTTCCCGGCGACCGATATCATCGCCGCGGTCAAGACTGCGCTCGGCGGCGACGATCCGCACGTGGTCGATGCCACCCAGCTCGCGACCGCGCTGCTCGGCGACGCGATCATGTCGAACCTGTTCATCCTCGGCTACGCGTGGCAGCAGGGCCTGGTGCCGCTGTCGTTCGATTCGATCATGCGTGCGGTCGAACTCAACGGCGCCGCGATCGAGATGAACAAGACCGCGTTCGCGTGGGGGCGCCTGGCGGTGATCGACCCGCAGGCCGTGGCCGAGGCCGCCGGCCTGGTGCACAACGTGCAGACCACCGCCGAGTCCACCCCGCACGTGCTGCCGATGCTGTCGCCGGGCGAGTGGGAAGGCCACGAATGGGGCGCCAACGCCGCACCGGCCCCGACCCGCAACGAGGACGAACTGCGCCATGTGCCCGAACATGCCGATCAAAACGGCGACACCGGCGACAATGTCGCGTTCCTGCCGCTCGACGATGAACGCCTGTCGCGTTCTATCGACGAAGTGATCTCGCGCCGGGTGCAATTTCTCACCGATTACCAGAATGCAAGTTACGCCAAGCGCTACAGCGCCTTCGTGGCGAAAGTGCGCGACGTGGAATCGAAGAAAGCACCGGGCAGCACCGACCTCACCGAAGCCGTCGCGCGCTACGCGTTCAAGTTGATGGCGTACAAGGACGAGTATGAGGTTGCACGCCTGTACACCAGCGGCGATTTCAAGCGCAAGCTCGAGCAGCAGTACGAAGGCGACTACAAGCTCAAGTTCCACCTCGCCCCACCGCTGCTGGCGAAGAAGGACGCCAATGGCCATCTGATCAAGCAGGAATTCGGCCCGTGGGTGTTCACCGCCTTCAAGTGGCTGGCCAGGTTCCGCGGCCTGCGTGGGACCGCGTTCGACATCTTCGGCAAAACCGCTGAGCGCCGGATGGAACGGCAGTTGATCGTCGATTATTTCGCCACGATCGAAGGCCTGCTGCCGACGCTCGACGGCGGCAACGCCGGTCTGGCCGCAGAGATCGCCGCGATCCCCGAACACATCCGCGGCTACGGCCACGTCAAGGACGCGCACCTGCGCACCGCCAAGGCGCGCGAGGCGGAGTTGCTGGCGCAGTGGAAGAATCCGTTGCGGGTGGTACAGGTCGCCTGAGCTCCCGCTCTTCGTAGGAGCGGCTTGTATCCGCGAGCGTTTGACTTCCTGCGGTGGCCAAAAATAGCTCGCGGCGATAAGCCGCTTCCATAGGCAAATGGCCCTCGCAAAGCACGATTAGTGCCGGCCACGCCCGCTGCGGCTGGCCGTCCACCGCCGCTGCCCGCGTTGTCCCCCTGTCAGCGATCGATTCGCGATCAGCGACCGGGAACGCAATGGTCTTCAACTCGCTGACTTTCATGGTGTTTTTCGCGCTCGTGCTGGTGATGCACGCGATGCCGTTCCGCTGGACCACCAAGAAGGTCAACCTGCTGCTCGCCAGCTATCTGTTCTACGCGGCGTGGAATCCGCCGTTCGTGATCCTGCTATGGATCTCCACGCTGGTCGACTGGTACGCCGCACAGAAACTGGTGCACGCCGAGAAACCGGCGACTCGGCGCGCGTGGATGCTGCTGTCGGTGGTCGCCAACCTGGGCATGCTCGGCTACTTCAAGTACGGCACGTTCCTGCTGCAGAACTTCCAGGCACTCGCGGCGACTTTCGGCATCGACTACCAGCCACCGGCATTCGACATCGTGCTGCCGGTCGGGATCTCGTTCTACACCTTCGCCACGATGTCCTACACGCTCGATGTGTACCTGCGGCGCGCGAAGCCTGCGACCAACTTCCTCGACTACGCGCTGTTCGTGACCTTCTTCCCGCACCTGGTCGCCGGCCCGATCATGCGTCCGACCGAACTGGTGCCGCAGTTCGCGCAGCCACGCCGCGCCACGCCCGACATGCTGCGCTTTGGCCTGGCGCTGATGACGCTGGGTTTGTTCCAGAAGATCGTGCTGGCCGATGGTTTCCTGGCCGGAACTGCGGAACTCGTCTACGACAGCGACAAGCTGTCCGGCGCGCTGGATTCCTGGATCGCCACGCTCGCCTTCAGCGGGCAGATCTTCTGCGACTTCGCCGGCTATTCGACCACCGCGATCGGCGCGGCGATGTGTCTGGGCTTTGCGATGCCGGACAACTTCCGTTTCCCGTACGCGGCGATCGGCTTTTCCGACTTCTGGCGACGCTGGCACATCACCTTGTCCGCATGGTTGCGCGACTACCTCTACATCCCGCTCGGCGGGAACCGTCATGGTGAGGCGCGCACCTACGCCGCGTTGATGACGACCATGCTGCTCGGCGGCCTGTGGCACGGCGCGAGCTGGGCATTCGTGGTGTGGGGCGGACTGCACGGCCTGTACCTGTCGGCGGAACGCGTGTTGCGTTCGCGCTTCGCCGGCTACCGGCCGGGCCCATTGATGCTGGTCGCGATCGGACTGCTGACCTACACGCTGATCAATGTCACCTGGGTGTTCTTCCGCGCGCACAGCTTCGGCAAGGCGTGGAGCGTGCTTGGCGGCATGTTCGGGATGAACGCCGCATCGAAACCAATCCTGCCGACCGCGGACCTGGTGATGGTGACGCTGATCGTCAGCGGCATCGTCTTCGCGCACTGGCTGATGCGCAACCGCACGCTGGAATCGGCGGTGGCACGGGTGCCGGCGACAGTGTTGTCGGGCACCTGGGCGCTGATGTTGTTCGCGATCGTGATCGCACAAGGGACGGGCAATGCCTTCATCTATTTCCAGTTCTGAAGCCGCCAGTTTTGAAGCCGCCAGTTCTGTGCTCGCGATGGCGGCGGCAGACGGCATCGCGAAGCCGGAGCGCTTCGAACGCCCCGGCTTCGTGCGCCTCACCGCCTCCGATCGTCCAGGCGTGGCACAACCGGTGCCGGTGCGCGACATCCCGCCGCAGCCGTGGAACCGGATCTTCCTGGTCGCGCTGGTGCTGTTCGCGATGCTGATGATCGGTTGGGAGCTCTACTGGCGCGCGTTCGGCGCCACGCCCGGTTACCAGAACAGCGATGGCATGTGGGCGATGCAGCGTCGCCGCATCGATCATGGCGAAGGCAACGCAACCGTGCTGATCGGTTCGTCGCGAGTACTGTTCGACGTGCAACTTCCGGTATGGCAACGCCTGTCCGGTGAACGGCCGATCCAGCTGGCACTGGAAGGCACCACGTCGCTGTTGACGCTCGAGGATCTGGCCGCCGATCCGAATTTCACCGGCCGCCTGCTGGTCGGCATCGCCCCGGATATCTTTTTCAGCGGCCGCTCGCGCCGCGCTGGGGCACTGAAATACTTCCACCACGAGACGCCGTCGCAACGCCTCGGCCAATGGCTGTCAATGCATCTGGCCGAACCCTTGTTGGCGTTCGACGACCCCGATTTCGCGCTGGCTACCGTGGTGAAACGACAGCCCTGGCCGGCGCGCCCGGGCCTTCACTCGTTCGTCGACGTGCGCAAGCTGTTGGTCACCGGCGCGGATCGCAATGGCCAGATCTGGAGCAAGGTCGAGACCGACCCTGCTTATCAAGCCCTGGTCCGGAAGATCTGGCTGCAATTCTTCGGTCCGCCGCCACCCGGTGCGCCGTCGCCGGCACAGGCGCACAAAATCGCTGCCGAACAAATCACGCGTGCCGCGAAAGCCGTGGCCACGCTGCGCGCACGTGGCGTCGAGGTGTTATTCGTGCGGATGCCGAGCACCGGCCCCTGGCTCGCCTTCGAGAACAAGGTGTTTCCGCGCGCGCAGACATGGGACGTACTACTGCAGCGCACCGCAACGCCGGGCATCCATTTCGAGGATTACCCGCAGCTGCAGGGTTACACGCTGCCGGAGTGGTCACACCTGTCGGCGGCGGACGCGCAGCGCTTCACCGCGGCGCTGGTGCCGTTGGTCAAAAGTGAGTTCGCGCACGAGGAAGCGCAAATGCAATCCGTCGCGCGTTGATCGCACTTATTTCCTCGCCGCGAAAATCGCCGACAACCGGTCCGGGGTGCCTTCGATCCGTTCCAGGTGCGGATAGCGCAGGCCGTCGTGGTAATCGAGGTTGATGGTGCGGTAACGGTCGAAGTCCTTCACCAGCAATACGATCGGCGCCTTGCTGCCCTTGGCCGCCTTGACCGCATCTTCCAGCACCTCCTTCTTGTATTCGCGGCCGTCGACCGCGACCAGGGTCATGCCGGTGCCGATACCGACGTCGAACGCCGGTCCGTCCCAACGCACTTCGCCGAACTTGCCGTCCTTGTCGATGTTGAAGCCGAGCGAGTACAGGAAATCGGCGCCGCCATTCTCCTTTGCCGCGGCCTTGGCGTAGGCGTTGGGCTTGTCGCGATACACCAGCCGCCAGCCGCTGGCTTCGATGCCGCCGGTGATCGGCGTCTTGCCGTCGAGGCGGTCGCGCAGGAACGTCGCCCAGTCGTCGGCGACGACATCGCTCAGTGACGCGACCACGTCGTCGAAGGTGTAGGTCTTCGGCGTCCAGCTGCCGTCGTCGACGCCGAAGAACGCACGCGCAAAATCATCCAGCGAATGCTTGCCGCCGCTCTTCTCGCGCAGCCGCGCATCGACGTCGAGCCACACCATCTGCCCGCCGGAGTAATAGTCCTCGCTCAACTGGTAGCCGCGATACGGCTTGGGCCGGCGCTGGGCAATGATCGGGTCGTTGGTGGTGTCCTGCAGCGCGCGCCATTGCAGGCCGGGACGGTTGTCGGTGTAGCCGGCCGCGACCAGCGCCAGCGCGTCACGCGACGCCTCCTGCGAACGCATGCCCGAGCGCGCGGCCAGCACGTTGCCCCAGTACTGGGTTTGCCCTTCGTATACCCACAGCAGGCTGTCCTGCATCGGCACGTTGAAGTTGGGCGTCGTGAGGTCGGCGGGACGACGGAACTTGCCGTCCCACGAATGCGTGAACTCGTGCGCCAGCAGATCAGTGAACCCGACGTCCTTGTCCCAGGCGGTGAAGTAGTCGGCGCCGGTGCCGTTCTCGCTGGAGCGGTGATGCTCCAGGCCGTTGCCCGCCATCTGCTCCGACAGCGAGAACAGGAAGTCGTAATGGTCATAGTGGTGCGAGCCGAACAGCTTGTACGCCTGCTGCACCAGCTTGCGGTGCACCGCGATCTGCTCGGGCTTGGCCTCGAGGTATTTCGGATCGTCGGCGACGATGTCCAGCCGCACCGGCACCTTTGCGCCGGGGTCGAGATCGATCTGCTTGAAATACTTGCCGGCATACATCGGCGAATCGACCAGCGTGTCGAGCGCCACCGGTTTGTAATGCAGCACGTCGCCATCGCGCGCTTGCAGTTCCAGCGCGGTACCGGCCTGCCACCCCGCCGGCAGCGTCACGCTCGGCGCGAACGTGATCGCGCTGGCGTAATGCCCGGCGGGATACAGCGCGACCGTGTTCCATTGCAGGTTGAGCATCGCCGGTGTCATCACCACCCGGCCCTGCACCGGATCGGTCGGCGACAGGAATTCGAACACGACCTCCAGCGTTGACACGCCCGTCGGCACGTCGAGCTTGAACGCATACACGTCGAGCGGATCACGCGTCCATGCGATGCGCTGGCCGTTGCCGCTGCCGCTATTGCCAGTGATCACCAGTCCGGCGAGCTTGTCGATCGGGCCGCGCGGCGAATGGTTGCCCGGCAGCCATTGCGGATACAGCAGCGTCAGCGGTCCCGGCTGCACCGGGATGCGTTCCTTGACGTGGAAGATCCGGTGCGACAGGTCGGTCGCATCGATGTCCAGCGCGATCGTGCCGACGTACGGGGTATCGACCGGCGGCGCGGTCTGCGCGTGGGTAACGGGCGACAGCAACACCAAGAGCGCAGACACCACGCCAAGAGACGAACGGGACATGCGAAGACTTCCTTGCGGAGGCGGGACGATCCCGCATCGTAACGATGACGCCGCTGCGTCCCCTCCCCCATTCGGCATGGCCGAGGGTGCCTGCGTCACGCTTCGCGCAGGCAGGGGGCGACCCGCCAATCGCGAATCCGCTGTAGTAGCGGCTTCAGCCGCGAGCTTTCAACGCTCCCGCCGCCACACCAACATCCGATTATTCGCCGGCATCGCCACATCCGCGACCAGCCGAAACGCGATTGCCTGTGCCAACGCATCCACCGCCTCGAAATCGCGGATGCCCGAGCGCGGATCGCGCGCCTTGAGCCAACCATCGAACTCGCGATTGCTGTCACTGGTGTATGAACCGCCGTAATTGAACGGCCCGTAGATCGCCAGCGTCGCGTCATCCGCCAGTACTTTATCGAGCCCTGCAAACAACGCTTCGACCTCCGCCCATCCCATGATGTGCAACGTATTGGCGCTGAAGGCGGCGTCGAGGTTTTGCGCAGGCCACGGCCCACGCGCCACATCCAGCTCCACCGGCGCCGGCGTATTCGCCAAACCGGCCTCGCCCAGCCACATGCGGATGCCCGGCAGGTTCTCGGCCACATCCGAGCATTGCCAAACCAGATGCGGCATCGCCGCCGCGAAGCACACCGCGTGCTGGCCAGTGCCGCTGCCGATCTCGAGCACGTGCTGCCGATCGGCGAAGTGCTCGCGCAGCACCGCGAGGATCGGTTCGCGGTTGCGGTCGCAGGAAATGGAATACGGCTTGTCTGTCGTCATCGGAAGCA
>DASZZT010000003.1:0-30575 GCA_035543275.1 Luteimonas sp.
GCGGTGATCGATGCCGGTGACGTGGTGATCGATGGCTCGCTGCGCGGCAAGCTCGCGCGCTTGCAGGCCGCGTTGGCGAATTAGCCTACTTCCAGACAGATAGAACCCCGGGCGCCGCACATCGCGACGCGCGACCAAGGAAAATCATAAAGATGGCAACCACCCAGCTCAACCCCTCCGAAATCAGCGAACTGATCAAGGCCCGCATCGAGAAGGTCAAGCTGACCGCCGAAGCGCGCAACGAAGGTACGGTGACTTCGGTGTCCGACGGCATCGTGCGCGTGCACGGCCTGGCCGATGCGATGCAGGGCGAAATGATCGAGCTGCCCGCCTCTGGTGACGGCGCCGCGACCTACGCGCTGGCGCTGAACCTGGAGCGCGACTCGGTCGGCGCAGTGGTGCTCGGCGACTACAAGCATCTACGCGAAGGCGACGTCGCCAAGACCACGGCGCGCATTCTCGAAGTGCCGACCGGCCCGGAGCTGCTCGGCCGCGTGGTCAACGCGCTCGGCGAGCCGATCGATGGCAAGGGGCCAATCGCCAGCAACCAGACCGCGCCGGTGGAAACCATCGCCCCGGGCGTGATCTGGCGCAAGTCGGTGTCGCAGCCGGTGCAGACCGGCTACAAGACCATCGACTCGATGATCCCGATCGGCCGTGGCCAGCGCGAGTTGATCATCGGCGACCGCCAGACCGGCAAGACCGCGGTCGCGATCGACGCGATCATCAACCAGAAAGGCACCGGCATTAAGTGCATCTACGTCGCGATCGGGCAGAAGGCCAGTTCGGTCGCCAACGTCGTGCGCAAGCTGGAAGAGCACGGCGCGCTCGCACACACGATAGTGGTAGCCGCGACCGCGTCCGAGTCGGCAGCGATGCAGTACATCGCGCCGTATGCGGGCTGCACCATGGGCGAATACTTCCGTGACCGCGGCGAAGACGCGCTGATCATCTACGACGACCTGTCCAAGCAGGCCGTGGCCTACCGCCAGATCTCGCTGCTGCTGCGCCGCCCGCCGGGCCGCGAAGCCTATCCGGGCGACGTGTTCTACCTGCACAGCCGCCTGCTGGAGCGCGCCGCGCGCGTCAACGAGGCGTATGTCGAGAAATTCACCAATGGCGCGGTGAAGGGCAAGACCGGTTCGCTGACCGCGCTGCCGATTATCGAGACGCAAGCCGGCGACGTCTCCGCGTTCGTGCCGACCAACGTGATCTCGATCACCGACGGCCAGATCTTCCTGGAAACCGACCTGTTCAACGCCGGCATCCGTCCGGCCGTGAACGCCGGCATCTCGGTGTCGCGCGTCGGCGGCGCCGCCCAGACCAAGATCATGAAGAAGCTGTCGGGCGGCATCCGCATCGCGCTGGCGCAGTATCGCGAGCTCGCCGCGTTCGCGCAGTTCGCCTCCGACCTGGACGAAGCCACCCGCAAGCAGCTCGAGCGTGGCCAGCGCGTCACTGAGCTGATGAAGCAGAAGCAGTACGCACCGATGTCGGTTGCCGAGCAGGCGCTGTCGATCTACGCGGTCAACGAGGGTTTCCTCGACGACGTCGCGATCGCGAAGATCGGCGCTTTCGAGGAAGGCCTGCACGCGCACTTCGCCAACACGCTCGCCGACGTGATCGACAGGATCAACGCCAGCGGCGACTGGAACGACGAACTCGAAGCCGCGTTCAAGAAGGGCATCGAGGATTTCAAGGCGACGGGTACCTGGTAAGCATGTTCTGGTAAGCGCGCACTTTGTAGAGCGGAGCTTGCTCCGCTGCGGTTGACGTGAAAGCGGAGCAAGCTCCGCTCTACAGGAAGAAGAGATGGCTGGCGGACGCGAAATCAAAACCAAGATCAAGAGCGTGCAGAACACCCGCAAGGTGACGCGCGCGCTCGAGATGGTCTCGGCCTCCAAGATCCGCAAGGCGCAGGAACGGATGAAGGCCTCGCGCCCGTATGCGCGGGCGATGAAGCAGGTGATCGGCCATCTCGCGCAGGCAAACTCCGAGTACAAGCACCCATACCTGATCGAGCGCGCGCAAACCAGGCGCGTCGGCTACATCATCATCTCGTCGGACCGTGGCCTGGCCGGCGGCCTCAACAACAACCTGTTCCGCAAGCTGCTCGGCGAGTTCCGCACCTGGCAGCAGCAGGGCGTCGAGGTCGACGTCGTCACCATCGGCCAGAAGGCCTCGGTGTTCTTCCGCCGGATCAAGGTGCAGATGCTGGCTTCGGTGACGCACCTGGGCGACCAGCCGCACGTCGAGCAGCTGATCGGCGTGATCAAGGTGATGCTGGACGCCTACAGTGCAGGCTCGATCGACCGCGTGTTCCTGAGCTACAACGACTTCGTCAACACCATGACCCAGCGCGCGGTGTTCGACCAGCTGCTGCCGTTGCCGGCGGCGGAAACCATGGTCGCGCACCACGACTGGGATTACCTCTACGAACCCGATGCGCAGACCGTGCTGGAGCATGTGCTGACCCGCTACGTGGAGTCGCTGGTGTACCAGGCGGTGCTGGAGAACGTCGCCTCCGAGCACGCCGCGCGCATGGTCGCGATGAAGTCCGCATCCGATAACGCCAGCAAGCTGATCGACACGCTGAACCTGGTCTACAACAAGGCCCGACAGGCGGCGATCACGCAAGAGATTTCGGAAATCGTCGGCGGCGCTGCGGCGGTTTGACCAAGAACATGCAGGAGCGACGGAAGTCGCGACCCACGAAGCAACATTGAAAGATTCAGAGGAAAAAATTGATGAACAGCCAGTTGATGAGCAACCAGGGCAAGATCGTCCAGATCATCGGCGCCGTCGTCGACGTCGAATTCCCGCGCGAGAGCGTGCCGCGGGTGTACGACGCGTTGAAGGTGCAGAACACCGCGATCACGCTGGAAGTGCAGCAGCAACTCGGCGACGGCGTGGTGCGCACCATTGCGCTCGGCTCCACCGACGGCTTGAAGCGCAACCTGATCGCGGACAACACCGGCAAGGCAGTCTCGGTGCCGGTCGGCATCGGCACCCTGGGCCGCATCATGAACGTGCTCGGCGAGCCGATCGATGAAGCCGGCCCGGTCGAAGCCAGCGAGCATTGGGAGATCCATCGCCCGGCGCCGGCCTATGCCGAGCAGTCGTCGGGCAATGAGCTGCTCGAAACCGGGATCAAGGTCATCGACCTGATGTGCCCGTTCGCCAAGGGCGGCAAGATCGGCCTGTTCGGCGGCGCCGGCGTCGGCAAGACCGTCAACATGCTAGAGCTGATCAACAACATCGCCACCGAGCACGCGGGCCTTTCAGTGTTCGCCGGCGTCGGCGAGCGTACCCGCGAAGGCAACGATTTCTACCACGAGATGGCCGAGGCCGGCGTCATCAAGCTCGACAACCTGAAGGAATCGAAGGTCGCGATGGTCTACGGCCAGATGAACGAGCCGCCGGGCAACCGCCTGCGCGTCGCGCTCACCGGCCTGACCATGGCCGAGTACTTCCGCGACGAGAAGGACGCCGACGGCAAGGGCCGCGACGTGCTGTTCTTCGTCGACAACATCTACCGCTATACGCTGGCCGGCACCGAAGTGTCGGCACTGCTCGGCCGCATGCCGTCGGCGGTGGGCTACCAGCCGACGCTGGCCGAGGAAATGGGCGTGTTGCAGGAGCGCATCACCTCGACCAAGACCGGTTCGATCACCTCGATCCAGGCCGTGTACGTGCCCGCGGACGACCTGACCGACCCGTCGCCGGCGACCACGTTCGCCCACCTGGACGCCACCGTCGTGCTGTCGCGCAACATCGCCTCGCTGGGTATCTACCCGGCGGTCGATCCGCTCGACTCGACCTCGCGCCAGCTCGACCCGAACGTGATCGGCAACGAGCATTACGACACGGCGCGCCGCGTGCAGTCGACCTTGCAGAAGTACAAGGAACTCAAGGACATCATCGCGATCCTGGGCATGGACGAGTTGTCTGAGGAGGACAAGCAGGCGGTGTCGCGCGCGCGCAAGATCGAGCGCTTCTTCTCGCAGCCGTTCCACGTCGCCGAAGTATTCACCGGCTCGCCGGGCAAGTACGTGTCATTGAAGGACACCATCCGCGGCTTCAAGATGATCTGCGATGGCGAATGCGACCACCTGCCGGAGCAGGCGTTCTACATGGTCGGCGGCATCGAGGAAGCGATCGAGAAAGCCAGGAAGATCACCGGCTGATCGCACGCGCACGACTCAAGGAATCCCCATGGCATCCACCATTCGTTGCGACATCGTCAGCGCCGAGGCCGAGATCTTCCACGGCGACGCGGAAATGATCGTCGCCACCGGCGAGCTCGGCGAGCTCGGCATCGCGCCGCGGCATGCGCCGCTGATCACCCGGCTCAAGCCGGGCAAGGTCGTGGTCACGCTGCCGGGCGGCGAAAAGCTCGACTTCGCGATTTCCGGCGGCATCCTCGAGGTGCAGCCGCAGGTGGTGACCGTGCTGGTCGACACCGCGATCCGCGCCCAGGACATCGACGAAGCTGCCGTGCTCGCCGCCAAGGCAGAAGCCGAACGCATCCTCGCCCATCGTGGCGAGCCGATGGAATTGGCCGAGGCGCAGCAGCGCCTGGCCGAGGTGATGGCACAGCTGCAGGCGCTCGAGCGTCTCCGGAAAAACCTCAAGCACTGATCGCGACGTCCGTTGCGTCGTGGAAAACGCCGGCGCGATGCCGGCGTTTTTTGTTTCCGCTATGAGTAGGGCGGGCACTGCCCGCCACGTGGCGAGGAATCGGCGGGCAATGCCCGCCCTGCATGCCGGCGTTCTACTTGCGATACACCCAGTGCCGCGACAGCAGGAAGCCGATCACGCCGAGCGCGAACTCCACCCCCGGCTTCGCCAGCCATGCCCATTTCAGTCCGAGGCCGTTGTCGATTGCACCCAGTGACCAGGTGCTGATCATGGTCGTGCTCAGCCACATCAACACGTACCGGACCAGCTGGGTGCGGCCGATCGCGGTTTCGTCCCCGGCGAAGGTCAACTTGCCGTTGAGCCAGTAGCCGAGCAGCGCGCCGGCGATGCGGCCGGCAACGTTGGCCGGCTCCACTGCCATGCCCAAGTGGCTGAGCAGCACCAGCACGGCCCAGTCGACCAGGAATTGCACGCCGCCGATCAGCGTGTAATGGCGCGCGTGGCGGCCCAGGGTCATGGCGTGGCCGGATCGCAGGTCAGGGCGGCGTGCAGCATCGCGGTCCCGCTCGAAAAAGGCTCCGCATCGTAGCAGCGACCGCCGTTAGAATCCTGCTATCGCCTTCGTCGGAATGCCCATGCCCGGACCCCTGCACGTCGTGATCCTCGCCGCCGGCGAAGGCAAGCGCATGAAGTCGGCGCTGCCCAAGGTGCTGCAGAAGATCGCGGGACGGCCGATGCTGGCGCACGTGGTCGAAACCGCACGTGCCTTGCATCCGGCCGGCATCCACGTGGTCCATGGCCACGGTGGCGATGCGGTGCAGGCGTTGGCGTCTGATTGGAATGTCGCCGGCCAGCCCGAGCTGCACTGGGTCGAGCAGGCGCAACAACTCGGCACCGGCCATGCGCTGCAGCAGGCGATGCCGGATATCCCCGACGGCGCCCAGGTGCTGGTGCTGTATGGCGACGTGCCGCTGATCACGCCGGCCACGCTGCAACGCCTGCTCGGAGCGCCCGGGCGGCTGGCGGTGCTGGCCGCCGAACCGGCCGACCCGAACGGCTACGGCCGCATCGTCCGCGATGCCGAAGGCCGCGTCGCCGCAATCGTCGAGCACAAGGATGCGGACCCGGAGCAACGCCGCATCGGCATCGTCAACACCGGCGTGATCGCCGCCGAAGCGACCCCCATGAAACGCTGGCTGGACGCGCTGCGCAACGACAACGCGCAGGGCGAGTACTACCTCACCGACGTGTTCGCGCACGCCGCGGGCGAGTTCAGCGCCGCCGAGATCGTGCTGGTCGACGATGCGATGGAAACCGAAGGCGCCAACGATCCGTGGCAGCTGGCGCAGCTGGAGCGCGCGTTCCAGCTGCGCGCGGTGCGCGCGCTGTGCGAGCAGGGCGTGCGTTTTGCCGATCCGGCACGGGTCGATGTCCGCGGCGTGGTCACGGTTGGTCGCGACGTCGAGATCGATATCGATGTGATCCTCGAGGGCGAGGTCGCGCTCGGCGACGGCGTGCGCATCGGCCCGTTCTGCCGCCTGAAGGACGTGTCCCTGGCTGCCGACACACAGGTGCGCGCGCACTGCGACCTCGACGGCGCACGCAGCGAGGGCGCGGCGCAGATCGGCCCGTTCGCGCGCCTGCGTCCCGGTACCGTGCTCGCCGCCGGCGTGCACATCGGCAACTTCGTCGAAACCAAGAATGCCAGGCTCGGCGTCGGCAGCAAGGCCAACCACCTGACCTATCTGGGCGATGCGCTGATCGGCAGCGGTGTCAACATCGGCGCCGGCACCATCACCTGCAACTACGACGGAGTGAACAAGTCGACGACGATCATCGCCGATGGCGTCTTCATCGGCTCCAATGCCTCGCTGGTGGCGCCGGTGGCGATCGACAAGGACGCGACCATCGGCGCCGGTTCGGTGATCACCAAGGATGCGCCCGGCGGTGAGCTGACCGTCGCGCGTGCGCGGCAGGAGACGTTGCCGGGCTGGCATCGGCCGAAGAAGAGGCCGTAGCGTGCTGTTGGCCGTAGCGCGCTGTTGCAGGAGCGGCTTATAGCCGCAAGCTCTTCGGCGCTTGTCGAAAAAACCAAAGCTCGCGATTCGTGGTCGAACTGCGCACGATCCGGTCGCCGTGGCTGCGTCTCCAGTCAGCGGGCGCTGGTGCCCAGCGGATACACTAGGGCCATCCCAGCGGAGTCCTTTCCATGTGCGGCATCGTCGGCGCGATCGCGGATCGCGATGTGGTTCCAGTCCTGATCGAAGGCCTGAAGCGGCTTGAATACCGCGGCTACGATTCGGCCGGCATCGCCGTGGTCGCGGATGGCGATGTGCGCCGCGTGCGCCGCACCGGCCGCGTTGCGGAGATGGAAGCCGCGGCGGCAACCGAGCACTTCGCAGCAAAGCTCGGCATCGGCCACACTCGCTGGGCGACGCATGGCGGCGTCACCGAAGGCAATGCCCATCCGCATATCAGCCACGGCGAAATCGCGCTGGTGCACAACGGCATCATCGAGAACCACGAGCAGCAACGCGAACGCCTGCGTGCGCTCGGCTATACGTTCGAATCACAGACCGACACTGAGGTCATCGCCCATCTCATCCACCACTATCGCGCGCAGGGTTCCGGCCTGCTTGACGCGTTACAGAAGACGGTGCGCGAGCTCGACGGCGCCTATGCGATCGCGGTGATCGACAAGCGCGAGCCCGATCGCATGGTTGCCGCGCGCATGGGCTGTCCGTTGCTGGTTGGCCTGGGCGAAGGCGAGAACTTCGTGGCCTCCGATGTTTCCGCGATCGTGTCGTCGACGCGCCGCGTGATCTTCCTCGAGGAAGGCGACACCGCCGAGCTCACCCGCGATGCGGTGCGCGTGTTCGATGCCAGCGGCGACGAAGCGCAGCGCGACGTGCACGTATCCGATGTATCGCTGGCCTCGCTGGAACTCGGCCCGTACCAGCACTTCATGCAGAAGGAGATTCACGAGCAGCCGCGCGCGATCGGCGACACCATCGAGGGCCTGATCGACCTCGGCGGCTTCGCGCCGCAATTGTTCGGCAGCGATGCCGAACCCATGCTGCGCGATATCGAGGCGGTGCAGATCCTCGCCTGCGGCACCAGCTATTACGCCGGCCTGGTCGCGCGCTACTGGATCGAGGCGATCGCCGGCATCCCGTGCGCGGTCGACATTGCCAGCGAATATCGCTACCGCACGGTGGTCGCCAATCCGAAGCAGCTGGTGGTCACCATCTCGCAATCGGGTGAAACCCTGGACACGATGGAGGCGCTGAAGTATGCCAAGTCGCTGGGCCACGAGCGCACGCTGTCGATCTGCAACGTGCCCGAGAGCGCGATCCCGCGCGCCAGCCGCCTCGTCTATTACACTCGCGCCGGCGCCGAGATCGGCGTGGCCTCGACCAAGGCGTTCACCACGCAACTGGTGGCGTTGTTCGCGCTGACCGGCACGCTGGCAAAACTGCGCGGACGGCTGGCGCCGGAGCGCGAGGCGGAACTGATCGAGGCACTGCGTCATCTTCCCGGCAGCGTGCAGCACGCGCTCAACCTGGAGCCGCAAATCATCGTCTGGGCCGATCGCTTCGCGCCGAAGCAGCACGCACTGTTCCTGGGTCGCGGCGTGCACTACCCGATTGCCCTGGAAGGGGCCCTCAAGCTCAAGGAAATCTCCTACATCCACGCCGAGGCGTATCCGGCCGGCGAGCTCAAGCACGGCCCGCTGGCACTGGTCGACGAGGCGATGCCGGTGGTGGTAATCGCGCCCAACGATCGCCTGCTGGAGAAGGTGAAGTCCAACATCCAGGAAGTGCGCGCGCGCGGCGGCGAGATGTTCGTGTTCGCCGATGCCGACAGCCATTTCGGCGAATCCGAAGGCGTGCACGTGATCCGCACCCCGCGCCACGTCGGCGTATTGAGTCCGATCGTGCACGCGATTCCGGTGCAGCTGCTGGCCTATCACACCGCGCTCAAGCGCGGCACCGATGTCGACAAGCCAAGAAATCTTGCGAAGTCGGTGACGGTCGAATAATTCGCATGCTGTCGCAAGGAAAAAAGCCCGGCAATGCCGGGCGTTCTTTGTGTTGTTGGAGAATCAGTCCACGGGCGCGTAGCGCAATGTCAGCAACAATTCTCGCCCGGGCTGGTTGTAGAACGCGGCGGTCTCGTAGCTACGATCGAACACATTGGCAAGGCGCGCCTGCAGGCTCCAGTCGGGCGTGAGCGTGTATTCCGCACGCACGTCGAGTGTCGCGTAGCCGCCGAGGCGGCGGGTGTTGGCGAGATCGTCGAAACGCGCGCCATCGGCGATGCCGGTGAGGCCGATGCGGAAGTTGCCGAAGCTGCGGTCGAGGTCGAGCCGCGCGTTCTGGCGTGCGCGCCGGGGCAACAGGTTGCCTTCGTAATAACCCGAGCGGTTGCGCGGATCCAACCAGCTGGCACTGGCATCGATGCGCCAGCCGGCGAAGCTGCTGTCGAAGCCGAGCTCGGCACCACGCAGGCGCGCGTGATCGATGTTGTTGGGCAGGAAGATCGATGCGTCGTAGGCGATCAGGTCGTCGACATCGGTGCTGAAGCTGTCCAGTCGCCAGTGATAACGCGCCGCGCGGTACGCGATACCCGCTTCCCAGGTGCGCGAGGATTCCGGGCGCAAGTCGGCGTTGCCGAAGAACGGGTAATACAACTCGTTGAAGGTCGGTGCCTTGAATGCGGTGCCGTAGCTCGCGGTGACGCGCCAGCCATCGCCGAAGCCCATGCCCCACGCGGCGCTGCCGGTGGTGTGGCTGCCGAACTGGTCGTTGTCGTCGCGACGCAGTGCCGCCTGCAGGTCTTGCGCGCCGAATCGGCCCTGGTATTGCGCGAACGCGGCGCGGTTGCCGCGCGCGGTTTCGTCGTACACGGTGTCGCTGTCGACGCGGTCGTGCAGCCAATCCAGGCCGAGCGTCAGCAACTGGTCCTGCGCCAGGGTGACGTCGCCCTGCAGGGTCGCGCTGTCGCGATCGGTGGAGAAATAACCCATCGGCGTGGCGCCGAGGAAGTTGTCGGAGGCATCGACGTTGCGGCCGAGCGTCAGCTGCAGGTTGAACGCATCGGACGCACGCCACCTGGCGCTGCCACCGACGACCTGTTGCACCACGTCTGAGTTGTCGACGAAATCGCCGTCGTAGTCGTTGTGGCCTTCGGCGCGCAGGGCATGGCCTTCGAAGGTGAGCGCGTCGGTCGCGTTGACGCCGCCGCGCAGCGACAGCGAACGGTTGCGGTAGCCGTCGCGGTCCGGTTGCGGCACGGCGATGAAGCAACCGGCCCACGGCGTCGGCGTGGCGACGTTGCAGGCGTTGATGCCGTCGCTGCGTTGATACGCGGCGTCGATGCCGTACCAGCCGCGCGCGCTGCCGCCACCGATGCCGACGCTGACCTGGCGCAGGTCATGGCTGCCGGCGGTCAGTGCGAATCGCGGCTTGATTGCGCCGGTGTCGCGACGGGTGAACACCTGGATCACGCCGCCGATCGCCTCCGAGCCGTACAGGCTGGAACGCGGGCCGCGCACGATCTCGATCCGGTCGATCAGTGCCAGCGGCAGGTCCTGGAACGCCGCCAGGCCGGAGGTCGATGAACCGATGCGGATGCCGTCGACCAGCACCAGCACGTGGTCCGATTCGCTGCCGCGCAGGAACAGCGTGGTGAGCTTGCCGGCACCGCCCTGGTTGCTGAGATTGATGCCGGCGCGGCCGCGCAACAGCTCCTGCAACGAGGTGGCCTGGCTGCGCGTGATCTGCTCGTGGTCGATGACTTCGACCGCGGCCAGCGACTGGTCGACGGTGACCGCGGTGCGCGTGGCGGTGACGACGACCTGGTCGAGGTCGGTGGCGTTGTCCTGGGCCAGCACAATACCTGGCGCGCTGAGCGTCACGGCGACGGCCAGCGGAAGATTGCGGAATTGCATGTGTTGTTCTCCATCGCGCACACCCGCACGCGGTGACAAGGGCAGGGAGTCACGGGAGAAGGGCGAAGGCTGCGAAAGCCGGCGTCGCGATCGGGCACGCGTCGGCATCGCCGCCGCGATGCCCTCCGCATCGCAACCAGTGAGCTCCGGGGCCGGTCTCCGGGCTCGCGAGTGGAGTGTTGGCTCCGGCCAATGCGCCTTCCCGTGCTGGAGCACAGTGGCGGATGCATTGGCTTGACTCGCTTACCGTTGCGGGGGCAGCGCCGGGATGATGTGCCGCGATGCGCTGCATCGGGACATGTCACCGGCTTCCCGTTTCAACCCTTGGACAGCATGTCCGCAGGTCACCTCGAAGCGCGCGCAGTCTATGCGATGGCGCAGCGATGCGCAAAAAACCTCTTCAATCGGTTTCGCGATCGCCGTGATCGTCGTCGGCCGGATCCAGCAACGCCAGCGCTGGCAGTTCGTCGCGCGCGGTATGGGTCGTGGTCACCGGACCCGCCGCGGGACGATTGCGCGGCGGCGGCAGCAGCGCAATCGCCGCTTCGGCCGCGGCCACCAGTTCGCTGCGGCGCTGCTCCGGCACCTCTTGCCAGTGACAGTCGTGCAGCGCGCCTTCCAGTGCATACAACAGGTTGAGGCTAGGTTTGAAGCCGGCGCGCTTGACGCGCATGAAGGCATCGATGGTACCGACCGCTTCCAGGTCTTCGCGTGAGCGCAAGCCGACCTGGCGCAACCATGCGGCGCTCTTCGGGCCAATGTTGCGCAGCTTCACCTGCGTGCTCATGCCAGCGATTCTTCGAACACCTGCGCGATCGCTTCGATGCCGCGCTGGTCGTCGTCATCGAAGCGGTCGGGCAGCGGGCTGTCGAGATCGAAGACTCCTATCAGTGCGTCGCCGAGCAGCAGCGGCACCACCAGTTCCGAGCGCGAGGCCGAATCGCAGGCGATATGGCCGTCGAAGGCATTGACGTCGGCGATGCGTTGCGTCGTGCGCGTGCGCGCCGCGGCGCCGCACACGCCCGTGTCGAGCGGGATGCGCACGCAGGCCGGCAACCCCTGGAACGGGCCGACCACCAGCTCGTTGCCATCGAACAGATAAAAGCCGACCCAGTTGAGATCGGGCAGTGCGTGGTAGACCAGCGCCGACAGGTTGGCGGCATTGGCGATGCGGTCGCGTTCGCCGTGCAGCAGCGCGCGTGCCTGCGCAAACAGTTGCGCGTATTGCTCCGGCTTGCTGCCGGTCAGGACGTTGGCGGCGAACATCCAGCAAGTGTAGCAGCGCAGCACATGCGGTTTACGATGCGCGGATGGCGTCCACGAGCTTCTATGTCACCGGCACCGATACCAGCGTTGGCAAGACCGTCGCCAGCGCAGCGCTGTTGCACGCATTGCGCGCAAAGGGGCTGCGCGCGGTCGGGATGAAGCCGGTGGCAAGTGGTTGCATCGACAGAGGCGCGGGCTGGCGCAACGATGACGCGCTGGCGTTGCAGGCGGCGAGCGATCCATGCCCGGGTTACGCCGACCTCAATCCCTATGCGCTGCCGCTGCCGCTGGCGCCGGAGCTTGCGGCGCAGGACGCGGGCGTCATGATTGAACTCGCAACGATCCAGGCTGCGTACGCGCGGTTGCAGGCGCAGGCCGACGCGGTGGTCGTCGAAGGCGTGGGCGGCTGGGCCGCACCGCTGTCGGCCACGCTCGATCAGGCCGATCTCGCGCATGCGCTGGGACTGCCGATTGTACTGGTGGTCGGGCTGCGGCTGGGCTGCCTCAATCATGCCTATCTCAGTGCGCGTGCGATCGCGGCGGATGGGTGTCGCCTGGTCGGCTGGATCGGCAACGCGATCGATCCTGACATGGCCCGGCGCGAGCAGAACGTCGCGTTGCTGCAGGCGCGCATCCCGGCGCCTTGCTGGGGGTTGCTGCCGCATCGCACGCCGGCCGATCCGGCCGCGCTGGCGCGTTTGCTAACTATTCCGGACTGAGATTCGTCGCCTTAAACCAAGGACACGACTTCCGGCACAGGCCCGGCCAGGGTTGAATGTTAGACTGGCCGGTATAGGAATTCGCATCGCGCGATACCGAACAGATTCACCGGAGCCTCACGATGCCTATTCATTTGCGTTCGCTGGCGCTGGCCAGCACGCTTCTCCTGGCGCTGGCTGCTTGCGGCAAGGGCCAGCAAGCCGGCCCCGGCGGCCCGGCTGCCATGCCGCCACCCGAAGTCGGCGTGATCCAGGCCAAGGCCTCCGTCGTGCCGGTGCAGCAGGACCTGGTTGGCCGACTCGCCGCCTACCGCAGTGCCGATGTCCGTGCCCGCGTGCCGGGCGTCCTGCAGCGTCGGGTGTACGAGGAAGGCAGCGATGTCCGCAAAGGCCAGGTGCTGTTCCTGATCGATCCAGCGCCGTTGCAGGCCGCGCTCGGACAGAGCCAGGGTTCCCTGGCGCAGGCGCAGGCCAACTACGCCAACGCCCATGCCGCCGCTGAACGCGCGCGGCAGCTGGCGCCCTCTCAATTCATCTCCAGGTCCGATCTCGACAACGCACTGGCCGCCGAACGCAGCGCCGCCGCCGCCGTGCAGGCCGGCAAGGCCGCGGTCGACAGCGTGCGCATCAATCTGGGCTATGCCACCGTGCGCTCGCCGATCGACGGCCTTGCCGGCAAGCAGCAGGTCACCGAGGGCGCGCTGGTCGGGGAAGGCGCAGCGACGCTGCTGACCACCGTCGACCAGGTCGACCCGCTGTACGTGAACTTCTCGATGAGCGTGTCCGAGCTGCAACAGGTGCGCCGCCTTCAGCGCAGCGATGCCAGCCAGACCGAGGTGCAGCTGCTGCTGCCGGACGGCACACCGTATGCACACAAGGGCGTGCTCGACTTCTCCGGCGACGTGGTCGACCCCAGCACCGGCGCGGTCGCGCTGCGCGCGCGCGTGCCCAACCCGGACAAGCTCCTGCTGCCGGGCACCTATGTCACCCTGAAAGCCACGCTAGGGCAGTTCGACAACGCCTTCCTGATCCCGCAGGCCGCGGTGCAGCGCGATGCCAGCAGCGCCTACGTGCTGGTGGTCGGACAGGACGGCAAGGTGGCGCGCAAGGACATCGACGCGGACCGCAGCCAGGGCAGCAACTGGATCGTCACCAAGGGATTGTCCGGTGGCGAGCAGGTGATCGTGTCAGGCCTGCAGAAGGCCCAGCCGGGACAGCCGGCCAAGGCCTCGCCATGGCAGGCCGATAGCGCCACGCCTGCCCCCGCAGGCGCGCCGAAGGCGAGCCAGGCGGGCGCAGCCGCGACGAAGGGTTGATCGGCCATGTCGAAGTTTTTCATCAACCATCCGATCTTCGCCTGGGTCATCGCGATCCTGATCACGCTGGGCGGCGTGCTTGCGATCCTCAACCTGGGCGTTGAGTCCTATCCCAACATTGCCCCGCCACAGGTCACGATCGGCGCCACCTACCCGGGTGCCAGCGCCGACACCACCGAGAGCGCGGTGACCCAGGTCATCGAGCAGCAGATGACCGGGATCGACAACCTCGATTACTTCAGTTCGTCATCCAGCTCCAGCGGTCGCGCCTCGATCACGCTGACGTTCAAGCCCGGCACCGATCCCGATATCGCCCAGGTGCAGGTGCAGAACAAGGTAGCGCTGGCGACGCCGCGGCTGCCGTCCGAAGTCGCCCAGCAGGGCGTGGTCGTGGCCAAGGCCAACTCGGGCTTCCTGATGGTGGCGGCGCTGCGCTCGAGCAACCCGAGCATCGACAGGAACGCGCTCTCCGACATGATCGCGTCGCGGGTGCTCGACCAGATCTCGCGCGTGCCGGGTGTGGGCAGCACCCAGCTGTTCGGCGGCGAATACGCCATGAACATCTGGTTGAACCCGGACCAGTTGCAGGGTTACGGCTTGTCCGCCAGCCAGGTGCTGGCGGCCGTGCGCGGCCAGAACGTGCAGTTCGCGGCCGGTTCGATCGGCGCCGAACCCGCGCCCAAGGACCAGGCCTTCACCGCGACGGTGTCCGCCGAAGGCCGCTACAGCACCGCCGAGCAGTTCGGCAATATCATCCTGCGCGCCAATTCCGATGGCACCAGCGTGCGCCTGAAGGATGTTGCGCAGGTAGAGAAAGGCGCCTCCAGCTACGGCTTCGACCTGCAGTGGAGCGGAACACCCGCCGCCGGCTTCGCGGTGCAGCTGGCGCCCGGCGCCAATGCCCTGGGCGTGGCAAGTGGGGTGCGTGATCGCATGGACCAATTGCAGGCCACTTTCCCGCAGGGCGTCACCTGGTTTTCGCCGTACGACAGCTCCAGCTTCGTCAAGGTCTCGGTGCAGGAGGTGGTCAAGACGCTGCTCGAGGCCATCGTGCTGGTGTTCCTGGTGATGCTGATCTTCCTGCAGAACCTCAGGGCCACGCTGATCCCGACGATGGTGATCCCGATCGCGCTGATGGGCACGTTCCTGGGCATGTATGTGTTCGGCTTCACCATCAACCAGCTCAGCCTGTTCGGCATGGTGCTGGCGGTCGGCATCGTGGTCGACGACGCGATCGTGGTGATCGAGAACGTCGAACGGATCATGACCGAGGAAGGCTTGTCGCCGAAGGACGCCACGGTCAAGGCGATGGGCCAGATCAGCGGCGCGGTGGTCGCGATCACCGTGGTGCTGGCGGCGGTGTTCGTGCCCAGCGCGTTCCAGGGCGGCAGCGCCGGCGAGATCTACAAGCAGTTCGCGATCACCATTGCCATGGCGATGGCCTTCTCCGCGTTCCTCGCGCTGGGCTTCACGCCGGCGTTGTGCGCGACCCTGCTCAAGCCAACCAATCACGACACCCGCAACCCGCTGTTCCGCGGCTTCAACAAGGTTTACAACAAGGTCAGCAGCACTTACGTCGGCCACATCGGCAGTGCGGTCCGGCATGCGCCGCGCTGGATGATCGTGTTCGCGCTGCTGGCGTTGCTCTGCGGCTTCCTGTTCACCCGCATGCCCGGCAGCTTCCTGCCCGAAGAGGACCAGGGCTACGCGCTGGCGATCGTGCAGCTGCCGCCAGGCGCGACGCTGGATCGCACCAAGAAGGTGTTCGAACAGGTGCGCGGTACGCTGGAGAAACAGGACGGCTACGAAGGCATGATGCAGATCGCCGGCTTCAGCTTCGTCGGCCAGGGCGAGAACGTCGGCATGGCGTTCATCAAGCTCAAGGACTGGGGCGATCGCGACATCACCGCCACCGAGTTCATCCAGAAGGCCAACATGGGGCTGTTCGGGATCCGCGACGCGCAGATCTTCGTGATCAACCTGCCGACCGTGAATGGCCTGGGTGCGTTCGGCGGTTTCGACATGTACCTGCAGGATCGCAGTGGCCAGGGCCGCGCCGCCTTGGGAGAGGCGCTCGGCCAGCTGCTCGGCAAGGCCGGCCAGAACCAGGCCCTGACCGGGGTACGACCCAATACGCTGGCCGACGCCCCGCAACTCAAACTCGCCGTCGACCGGGCGCAGGCGCAAGCGATGGGCCTGTCGGTCACCGACATCTACAGTGCGATCCAGCTGATGCTGGCACCGGTGTACGTCAACGACTTCATCGACGAAGGCCGGGTCAAGCGCGTGACCATGCAGGCCGACGCCGCCTACCGCACCGGGCCGGAGTCACTGGGCCGATTCCGTACGCCCAGCCCGATGGCCGCCACTGACGGCGGCGGCAACGCGATGGTCCCGCTGTCGAACCTGGTCAAGTCGAGCTGGATCACCGCCCCGCCGTCGCTGACCCGATACAACGGCTACGCCGCAGTCGAGGTCGTCGGTTCGCAGGCGCCGGGGCACAGCTCGGGCGAGGCGATGGACGTGATGCAGCAGATCGTGGACACCGAGCTGCCGGAAGGCTTCGGTTACGACTGGACCGGCCAGTCCTATCAGGAAATCCTGTCCGGCAGCCAGGCGCCGCTGCTGATGGCGTTGTCGATCCTGGTCGTGTTCCTGTGCCTGGCCGCGTTGTACGAGAGCTGGTCGGTGCCGGTGTCGGTGCTGCTGGTGGTGCCGCTGGGCGTGCTCGGCGCGGTATCGCTATCGCTGCTACGCGGCCTGCCGAACGACATCTACTTCAAGATCGGCTTGATCACCGTGATTGGCCTGGCGGCGAAGAACGCGATCCTGATCATCTCTTTCGCGATCGAGCAACGCCAGGCGGGCAAGCCCCTGGGCCAGGCGATCATCGAAGCGGCCAAGCTGCGCTTGCGTCCGATCCTGATGACCTCGTTCGCCTTCATCATGGGCGTGACGCCACTGGCCTTGTCCAGCGGCGCCGGCGCCAACGCGCGCCATGCGATTGGCACCGGCGTGATCGGCGGCATGCTGTTCGCCACCTTCCTCGGGCTGCTGTTGATCCCGGTGTTCTACGTGGTGGTGCGGCGCATGCTCGGCGACAAGCTGGACCAGACGCCGAATGCCGATGACGCGGCGCGTCTACCGCCAGCGCAGCCAGCGGCGTGAGACAACAAAAAACCCGGCAGCGCGAGCTGCCGGGTTTTCTTTGACGCGGGGGAGAGAGACCCGCGGGCCGATTTGCACCGGCCCTGACTTGCAGCCTTGACTTGAGTGAACGCGCTTACTTGGTCTTGGCGGCCTTGGTGGCGGCTTCGAAGTTGTTACGCACCTGCTCGCTGGCGCCGTTGACCACGGTCTCGGTCTGGGCCTGCACCTTGGCGGTGGCGACCTCGAGCTGGCTCTTGGCGATCTGGCCGATGGCCTCGTTGGTCTTCAGCGTGCTGCCCAGCACTTCCTGGCCGGTGCTGATCGTGCGCTCGACGTTCTCACGTGCGACCTGCGCGCCCTTGGGCAGCAGGCTCTTGAAGCCGTCGAAGTCACGCACTTCGGCCAGCTCGCCCAAGAAGGCGAAAGTGGCGTTGACGTTCT
The DNA here is from genome assembly GCA_035543275.1 of Luteimonas sp. GTDB lineage: Bacteria > Pseudomonadota > Gammaproteobacteria > Xanthomonadales > Xanthomonadaceae > Cognatiluteimonas. Next base: position 17,487 of record DASZZT010000003.1, read on the forward strand.
GCTGGATCGCGGCCAGCTGCAGGCCGAACGCCTTCTCGGCGTTTTCCAGGGCCAAGCGGTTGACCTGGGTGGTGGTGTCGGCGAACTGACGCGTGGCGGAAGCGAACTGATCGTTGATCTGGGTCTGGTTGAACTGGTTCATGGCGATTTCCTGCGGTGATTCCGGCAGGGAGTGCCGGTTTGTGCGTTGCAGCATAAACGCGGTTTTGCTGCAATGCAACATCTGGCTGCGCCGTTCGTCGGACCGTTCAGAATCCGTTGCAGATCAATGCGTTGCCCCGTGCAGACGGCTGTCTCAGGCGGCAAGCGGACCCGTATAGCGGCAGCCGGAGGTGCAGGTTTCGTGGACCACGACCTCACTGAGCTGCGGCAGCGCCGGCTTGAGCCGGTCCCAGATCCAGATCGCCAGCCGCTCACTGGTCGGGTTGTCGAGGCCGTCGATGTCGTTCAGGTAATGATGGTCGAGGCGCTCGTAGAGCGGCCGGAAGGCGGCCTTGATCTCGGCGAAATCCATCACCCAGCCGCTGTGCTCGCCCGGTTCCCCGGACACCCGCAACTCGACCCGGAACGAGTGTCCGTGCAACCGCGCGCATTTGTGCCCGGCCGCCACGTTCGGCAGCCGATGCGCGGCTTCGATGGTGAAAATCTTGAAAATATCCATGCCGCGATTGTAGTCGGGTCATCACGTCGCCGGCCGCTGCATGGGCGTACAAAACAGCGCATGTCGGTTGATACACACTTCACTGCAGACGATCCCGAGCCGCGAACCGTGGCCATTGCCGGGGACGATCCTGATGCGGTCATGAAGGCCGCCAGCGACGCGAAGCGGCGACGTGAGCAACGGATCGATGAGGCGCTCGCGGAAAGCTTTCCCGCCAGCGATCCACCGTCATGGACCCTGGGCGCCGATTCGACGGACACGTTCGCGGCGTCGCCGCAGCTGCAACGCCATCCCGTCGTACCGGGGCGCGCGAAACCGGGCGCGTAATCGCAGGGTTGTTCGCGGCCGCTGCGGGAGGCCACGCCGGAACCATCCAGGGCAGCTCCGGAATCCGCCAGAACGCAGGTGTGTTTTCCGGGCGGCAGGCAAAAAAAACCCGCAACGTACGCGGGATTGGTTGTTTCGATTGGGTCATCCGGCAGGGATCACCGAAATGGTGGCTATGGGTGGACTCGAACCACCGACCCCAGCATTATGAGTGCTGTGCTCTAACCGGCTGAGCTACATAGCCACGGTGGCCGCACGGGTCTCGCGGCGAACCGCGAATTGTCCACGTCGCTGCATCCCGCGTCAATCCGGGGCGGCTGCGCTTGTCGCATCCTTCGTCGCATGGCAGAGTCGGTGGCAGTGACGTCAAGTCAATAAACTCAGGAGTCCGCATCGTGATCGATCCGGACGGTTACCGACCCAATGTTGGCATCGTGCTGATGCATCCCGATGGCCGGGTGTTCTGGGCGCGGCGGGTGCGCCGCGACGGTTGGCAGTTCCCGCAGGGCGGGATGAACACCGACGAGACCCCGCTGGAGGCGATGTACCGGGAGTTGCAGGAGGAAACCGGACTGTTGCCCGACCACGTCGCGGTGCTCGGGGTCACGCCCGGCTGGCTGCGCTACCGGCTGCCGCAACGCGCGATCCGTCGCCATGACCGCCTGGTCTGCATCGGCCAGAAGCAGGTCTGGTTCCTGTTGCAGTTCACCGGCTGCGACAGCGACTTGCGCCTGGATGCCACCGACAAGCCCGAGTTCGACCATTGGCGCTGGGTCGACTTCTGGTACCCGCTGGAACACGTGGTGATCTTCAAGCGCGGGGTGTACGACCGCGCGTTGCGTCATCTGGCGCCGTTCGCGCGACAGATCGCCGGGCAACAGGCGATTCCGGCACCGAACGCGGAATCGTGGTCTCAAAGCCGGGTCCGGCAACGCCAGCAACAGGTCAGCGCCTGCGGCCCGCCGGCAGGCAGGCTGCCGGATGCTGGACAGAATTGACAATCATTCGCATTTGTGGCGGAATGCAGGCGTCCTCCGAACGGGCTTTCCTGTGTACGTGTGCATCTGCAATGGCGTCACCGACCGCGATATCCGCCAGGTCGCCGAGGCCGGCTGCCGGACCGTATCGGAGCTGACCATGCGCACCGGTTGCGGCGCCAGCTGCGGCAGCTGCCTGGAGATGGCGGCCAGGTTGCTGGATGACATGCATGCGCCCCGCGAACTGCCGTTGCCGGTGCTCTCGCACGCCGCCTGAGGGCGTGGGTCCTTCGATCCGTTTCTTGATCCGCTCCCCGATCCGTATCGCCGCGAAATGCAGTCGATTCGCGTTCCGGCATGGCGCGCACGGCAACGTTAGAGTGCCGCCAATCCCAGCGCACGGACTACGGTCATGAAAGGCGATCCCAAGGTCATCGAGCATCTCAACAAGGCGCTCTACAACGAGCTGACCGCGATCAACCAGTATTTCCTGCACGCCAAGATGCTGAAGAACTGGGGCCTGAAGGAACTGGCCGAGCACGAGTACAAGGAATCGATCGACGAGATGAAGCACGCCGACAAGCTGGCGGAGCGGGTCCTGTTCCTCGAGGGGCTGCCGAACTTCCAGGCCCTGGGCAAGCTGCGCATCGGCGAGAACCCGCGTGAGTTGCTGGAATGCGATCTCGCGCTGGAGCTGGAAGCACTGCCGGCGCTGCGCACGGGCATCGCCCACTGCGAGACGGTCGGTGATGCGGTCAGCCGCAAACTGTTCACCGACATCCTCGATTCCGAGGAAGAGCACATCGACTGGCTGGAGACGCAGCTGGCGCTGATCGATCGCATCGGCGAACAGAACTACCTGATCACCAAGATCGAGGATTAGGAAAAGGGGCCATCCCCGGCTGATTCAGACCGCCGGCTCCGGGCGGCTGTCGGCGGCAATCGCCCGTAGCGCCTCGCAGGCGCGGGCGTATTCGCTCGAGACCAACGCCACTGCGACCGCCGGGCGATCCAGGGTTTGCATCCGCGCGCCGAGTTCGACCCGCTTGGCGGCGTTGGACAGCGCCATCGCCCCGAGATTGGCGCTGGAGGACTTCAACGAATGCGCCGCCTCGCGCAGCTTGGTGAAGTCCGGCGCCAGCGCAGCGGCCTCGAGTTGGGCGATCAGCAGCGGTGTGTCGTCGAGGAAGACGTCGATCAGACGTTCGACTTCGGTGCCCAGTGCGAAGCGGAGTTCTTCGATGACTTCCGGGTCGATCACCATGCTGGTCACCGTATCGATGGCGATGTCGGGTGCAGGAACGGGCATATCCGCTGGATCCGGAGTTGGCTGTGGCATTTCAGGGGATGCGGGAGCGGTCGCAGCGACTTCATTGGCTGCCAAGGCGGGCGCTGCGGCCCTGGACCCCATTGCCTGCGGACGCCACCAGCGAGCCAGGCAGCGTTCCAGTTCGGCGCGGGTCACCGGTTTGGCGAGGTAGTCGTCCATGCCTGCATCGATGCATTTCTGGCGATCGCCGGCCATGGCATTGGCGGTCATGGCGATGATCGGCAGGTGGTTGCCATCGCCGCTGGCCTGTTCGCCGGCACGCCAGCGCCGGGTCGCGGTGTAGCCGTCCATGACCGGCATCTGGCAGTCCATCAGCACCAGGTCATAGCGCGAGACCGACATCCGCAGCAACGCGGCTTCGCCATTGCCGGCGGTGTCGCAATCCACCCCGAGCACGCCGAGCAGGCGCTGTCCGACCATCAGGTTGACCGGATTGTCCTCGACCAGCAGCACCCGCGCGCTGCGCACGGACGCGGACGCATCGTCCGGTACGTCGCTGGCGGTCGGCGCCGGCGCGACCTCGCGTTCGGGTGGCTTGCTGGTGAGCGCCATCCGCAAGTCGGCATCCGGCGCCTGGCGGCTGAGCAGGGTGACGCCGCGCTGCAATTCCTCCGGGACCGGATCATCGCCGTACAGGCAGACCAGGCGGATATCGCCATAGACGGCGTGGCGATCGAGGTTGCGGTACAACGCCAGCGCGGTGCTGCGCATGCCGGCCAGGTCCGCGAGCACCATCGCGTAGGCCCATGGCGCGCCCTGCGCGGCGGCCGCGCGCAGCCGGTCGAGGGCTTCCTGCGTAGTCTCGACCGCAGTCACGCGCAGCCCCCAGTTGGGCAGCTGCATGCTCAGTCGCAGCCGCAGTCGCGGATCGGCGCTGAGCAGCAGCAAGCGGCCGCCGGCGAACTCCAGTTGGCGCGTGGGCATATCGCCCTGCACCTTCAGCAGCGGCACCTCGAACCAGAAAGTCGTCCCGCGGCCCGGCGCGGACTGTACGTCGATGCGACCACCCATCAGGTCGACGATGCGCTTGCAGATCGCAAGGCCCAGGCCGGTGCCGCCGTACAGGCGCGTGGTGGAGGCATCGGCCTGGCTGAAGGCCTGGAACAGCCGCGGCTGGGCGTCCGCCGCGATGCCGATGCCGGTGTCGCGCACCTCGAAGCGCAGCTGATGCTGGGCCGCGCTTTCACCGATGCGGCGGACGTTGAGGGTGACGGTGCCGCGCTCGGTGAATTTGACCGCGTTGCTGATCAGGTTGCCCAGCACCTGGCGCAGGCGCAGCGGATCACCGCGCACCGGCAGGCGCACCGACGGATCGATGTGCAGGTGCAGGCGCAGGCCCTTGGCTTCGGCGGGGCGCTCCATCAGCTGGATCACCATCTCCAGCAGGTCGCGCAGGTTGAAGGCGGTGGATTCGAGTTCGAGCTTGTCGGCCTCGAGCTTGGAGTAGTCGAGGATGTCGTCGACGATGCGCAGCAGCTGCTGCGACGAGGTATAGGCAGTGCGCACCAGCTCGCGATGGTCCGGCGCCAATTGCGCATGCATCAGCAGGTCGAGCATCGGCACGATGCCATTGAGCGGCGTGCGGATCTCATGGCTCATGGTCGCCAGGAATTCGCCCTTGGCCAGCACCGCCGATTCGGCCGCCTGCTTGGCCTGGCGCAATTCCTGTTCGAGCTGGGTATGGCGATCGATCTCGAGCTGCAGCTTTCCGACCGCGGCCTCGCCGCGACGTGCACGCTCATCGGCCTGCTGCCAGACGTGTTCGCGTCGACCGCTGGCGAACAGGTAGGCGCTGATCGCGAACACCGCCAGCAGCGCCAGCAGCAGCGCCATGCTCTGCCAGGGGCCATCCAGGCCGAACATCTCCAGCGCCAGTGCCAGCGCAGCACCGCCGGCCGCGCCCAGCGCAAGCCAGCGGGCGATCGGCGATGGCGGCGGCGCGGAACTCATCTCACAACACCGAATGCTGGAAGTCGAAATCGAGCGCGCCGATCGCCTGCTGTACCAGGTTGCCCTGGATGAAGTCGATGCCGCTCATCCACAGCGTCGCCGCCCCCTGCGGATCCTCCACCTGCGGGCCGACCACCTGCAGGCCGAGCCGATGCGCGCGGTCGATCACGCCACGCAACTCGTCGCGCAAGTGGGGGTCGGCGTGGGCGTGCGAGTAACGCGGCGACAGCCGCACATAGCCCAGTGGCAACTGTTGCAGCAATGCGTCGGCCTCGCTGCCGTGGGCGTACTGGCTGAGGCAGAACTGCACGCCGGCCGGCATCAGCTGCTCGCAGAACTGGCGCAAGGTGACCGAATGCACCAGCGCATCGTCCAGGCGCAGGTCGATGACCAGCGATGGCCCGTCGATATCGTGGCTGCTCAGCATCTCCAGCAGCCATTCGCCATGCAGGTCGCGGGCGAGCGTGCGCGGCGATTGCGAGACGAACAGCCGCACCGGTCGCTGTTCACTGCGTCGGCGATGCAGCAGATCGATCGCCTGCTGCAACACCCAGCGGTCGATGTCCGGCATCAGGCCCGCGGTTTCCGCGACGGGCACGAGTTCGCCAGCGCTGTGCAGCACGCCGTCGGCGTCGCGCATGCGCAATAGCACCTGGAACTGTGCCTCCTCGCCGCCGGCCACGGCCACGACCGGCTGGAACATCAGTTCGAACGCGCCATCGTGCAAACCGGCCCGCATCGCCTCGGCGAGGGCGCTGGTGGCGGCATCGTTGCGCGCTGCGGGTTGCCAGGCGACCAGGCCGATCGGGGCGGTGCGCGCCGCGCGCGCTGCCTGCTCGACCGCGTCGAGCACGCCACCGGCATCGGCGAAGCCATGCGCGAGCGCACTGTAGCCAATCGCCGCGCGCAGCCGCTGCGGCATGCCGGCCATGTCGAACGGCGGGTGGCCGATGCCATCGCGCAGGCGCCGCGCCAGCACGTCCAGCGCCGGTGCGCCCTCCGGCGCGAACACCAGGAAGGCATTGTCGTTGAGGCGCGCGCTCGGGCAGGCAGCGGCCAGTTCACCGATGCGCTGGCCGGCGTTGTGCATCAGCTGCTCGAAGCCGGCGTAGCCGTAGCGGTCGTGCAGCGCGCTCGCGTTCTGTATTTCGACGAACAGGGCGCCGCAGTCACTGCCGGCGTCAATGGCCGCGGCGATGCGCTGCAGCACGTATGGGCGCGTATGCAGGCCGGTCAACGGATGCCGGCCGGCACCGTCGAAGCGCTGGCGCTGCAGTGCACGCGCACGTTTGATCCGGCTTTGCACCGCGGCGATCAGGTGCCGCGGCCGGATCGGCTTGCTGAGGAAGTCGTCGGCGCCGCTTTCCAGCACTTCGTACTGGCGCTCGGGGTCGGGGTCGCCGGTGAGGAACACGATCGGCGTGTGACTGAAAGCCGGGTGCGCGCGAATCGAGATCGTGAGCTCGGTGCCGCTGATCTCCGGCAGGTGCAGGTCCATCAGCACCAGGTCCGGGTGGAACAGTTCCATCGCGTCGATCACCTGCGCCGGAACCGATGCCACCTGCGCCTGGATGCCAGCGCCGTTGAGCACGCTTTGCGCGAACAGCGCCTGGCTCGGGTCGTCCTCCACGACCAGCACCCGATACGGCGTTTCGCCGATGTCCTGCATAGGCGTGTCCTGCAATGACGCGGCGGTTTCGGCGTCGGGCGCGACGGTGCGTGTCGCTGCGAGGTCGGACGTGCTGGCTGGCGGTGCGTCGCTGCTCCAGCGTCGCCAGTAATGCGCCGGCGGATATTCGGCGCGCGCCGGTGTGTCGATGCCCGGCTTGTCAATGCCAGGCGTGTCGATGGCACTGTCAGCCGTGACGGCATCGGCCTGATCGCGCTGGGCAATCGATGGTGCGATCACGACGTTGTTCAATGGAGCCGCCTCGATGGGAGTCGCACTCGATGGAGCCGCCGCGCGGTAAGTCGAGATCATGCGAACGCGCCCCAGACACTGTCATGGGACGGATTGTGCGATGCAAACCGGCCACGACCAAGCCGGCCACGGTCAGTGTAATGCGCGCTGCGCCGCCGTGCGTTCATGCCCGCCGCATGCCGAACAGCTTGCGCCATAGCCACACGACCAACAGTGCGAGCAGCAGGCTGACCGCGACCACCAGCACCAGCGCGAGCCACGGATGTGCGAACGCCAGCGCGAGCGCGCCAACCACCGCGACATCCTCGGTGATCGAGGCGGTCCAGTTGCTGACCGGTTCCGGCGAGGTGTTGAGCAGCGCGCGCGTGCCCGATTTCAGCAGGTGGCTGGTGAGTGCGACGCCGGCGCCGGTGGCGAGCATGCCGGCACCGAGGTGGCCGTCGGGCGACATCGCCGAGGCGGCGAGGAAGGCACCGGCCGGCACCCGCAACAGCGTGTGCAGCAGGTCCCAGCCGGAATCCACGCCGGGGATCTTGTCGGCGAAGAACTCGGCCAGCGCGAGCGCGCCGGACACGCCGATCACCCACGGCGACTGCGTCACCTGCAACGCCTGCGGCAGGTCCAGCCAGCCGAAGAACCCGGCCACGCCGATGCCGAAGACGGTGAAATAGACGCGGATGCCGGCCAGCCAGGCCAGCAACACCCCGATCGCGAACAGGTGGGCCTGGGACATGGCATGCCTCCGGGCGGCGGTGACAGCCGCATGCGCCGCAGTCTATACGTCGCCCGCGCTTGACGCGGGCGTGAGCGGCTCGCTATACCGGAACGATGACCGAGACGCTTCCCGAGCCAGCGCCAGTGCCAACCGAGCCGCCGGTCGCGCATGGGCACGGGATCGCCTACGCGCTGATCGCGGTGTTCCTGCTGGCGCTGGGGTTCGGCGGCTGGGGCCTGTGGCAGGTGCTGGCGCCGGCGCCCGGTGATCCGCACGCGCAACTGCGCGCGCAGCAGACGCGGATCGATGCGCTCGAGCAACGCGTCGCCACCCTGACTCGTTCCGACCAGATCAGCCGCGACGCCAATCGCGATCTGCAGGGCACGCTGGCCGAGCGCGACGAGGAGATCGCCGGGTTGCGTGCCGATGTCGCCTTCTACGAACGCTTCGTCGGCAGCACCGCGCAGCGGCGCGGGCTGAACGTGCACCAGTTGCAATTGCAACCGCAGACCCGTGGTGCCTGGCATTTCACCGCCACGCTCACCCAGAACCTCAACCGCGGCGCGGTCAACAAGGGCCGCTTGACGCTGTCTCTGGAAGGCAGCCGCAACGGCAAGCTGCAACGGCTGGCCTGGGGCGACCTGCGCCAGCAGCCCGATGCGCCGGGCGTGGACTATTCGTTCAAGTACTTCCAGCAGGTCGAGGGCGATGTGCTGCTGCCCGCCGGCCTGCAGCCGATCCGCGTGGTCGCGCGCCTGCAGCCGCAGGGCGGAGCCGCGGTCGAACAGTCGTTCACCTGGGCCGAGGCGACCGCCAGACCCGGCGCCGGCGGTTGAATCAAGGCCGCATGCGCCCCATCCTGAGCGTATGGACCAGATCACCACTTCCGCGCCGACGCCCGACTACCAGTCGCTGCAGCGCCCGCTCGACTTCACCGCCGCCGCCGCCGCCAAGGTCCGCGAGCTGATCGCCGAGGAAGGCAACCCGGCGCTCAAGCTGCGCGTGTACATCCAGGGCGGCGGCTGCTCGGGCTTCCAGTACGGTTTCGAATTCGACGAGCAGCAGGGCGAGGACGACCTCGCCATCGCCACCGACGACGTCACCCTGCTGGTCGATCCGCTGAGCCTGCAATACCTGATGGGGGCGGTGGTGGACTACACCGAAAGCCTGCACGGCGCGCAGTTCGTGATCCGCAATCCGAACGCCAAGACCACCTGCGGCTGCGGTTCGTCGTTCACCGTGTGACTGCGCCCGGCGCGCCTTTCGCCTTCGTCGACGGCGCCCTGGATCGCGCCGACCATCTGCGTGACGATGCCGACGCGCTGGCGGCGTTGTGGCCGCAGGCGCGCGTGGTATTGCTCGATGACGACGGCCGCGCGCTGGCTGATGCCGCGCAGCATCTGTTCGCGCCGGGCGGCGATCAACTCGGTGGCGTTCCGGCCACGGCGGTCTTCCTCGGCCTGCGCGAGGGTGCCGCGTGGTTCGCGGCCAGCGCCGCCAGCGTCGAGACCGACGCGCCGCAACGCGTCGATCTGCGCAGCGCCGCCACGTTGTGGCCCGCGTTCGACGCCACCGTATTCGCGCAGGCGCGCGCGGTGCTGCACTGGCATGCGCGCCATCGCTACTGCGGTGCCTGCGGCGGCGAACTCGCGTTCGTCCGCGCCGGCTGGCTCGGCCGCTGCTCGAACTGCGGCAGCGAGCACTACCCGCGGACCGACCAGGCGATCATCGTCGCGGTCAGCGACGGCGAGCGCCTGCTGCTCGGCCGGCAATCGCCCTGGCCATCGCGGCGCTGGTCGGTGATCGCCGGCTTCGTCGAGCCCGGCGAATCGCTCGAGCAGACGGTCGCGCGCGAAGTGCTGGAGGAAACCGGCGTGCGCGTGCGCAGCAGTCGCTATCTTGCCTCGCAGCCATGGCCGTTTCCGGGCGCGCTGATGCTCGGTTTCCTCGCCCAGGCCGAGCCCGACGAACCGGTGGTCGGGGTCGAGCTCGAGGACGTGCGCTGGTTCAGCGCCGACGATGTCCGCACCGGCCTGGCGCGCGACTGGGACACTCCGCTGCGTGACGACGAGGACGGCATCCTGCTGTCGCCACCGATCTCGATCGCGCGCTGGCTGATGCAGCAATGGCTGGCTTCGCTCGACGCGTGACCGTTTGCGCCTGATTGCTACAATCGGGGCAATGTCGACCACCCTCATCGCCGTAGTCGTCGCCCTCGTGCTCGGCCACCTCGTGCCGTCGCTGGCGGCGTCGGTGCGGCATTACGACTGGTACGGCCATTGGCTGCGCTGGCTCGACAGCCGCTTCCCGCAGGACGGCATCTGGCGCGGCCGCTATGGCATCGCACTGGCGTTGCTGCCGCCGCTGCTGGCGGTGGGCTTGTTCCAGCTCGCGCTCGACGTGCCGCTGCTGGGTCTGGGCGGATTGCTGTTCGGCATCGCGCTGCTGTTTTACTGCTGGGGCCCGCGCGATCTGGACCTGGATGTCGAGGCGATTGTCGCCGCGCCCGACCTGCCCGCGCGTCGCGCCGCCGTGGCGAGGTTGTGGCCGGAAGGCGAGGCGGCCGCGCTGGACGCGCCGTCGCTGGTCGCCGCGGTGTTCGGCAATGCGCAGCGGCGCTGGTTCGGCGTGCTGTTCTGGTTCCTGCTGCTCGGTCCGCTCGGCGCGTTGCTGTACCGGCTCGTCGCACTATCGGCAGAGGGCGAACGCGCTGCAACGCTGCCACCGGAAACGCTGCATGGCGCACGCTGGTTGATGTCGTTGCTGGACTGGCCGGTGGCGCAACTGATGACGCTGTCGCTGGCGCTGGTCGGCAATTTCGACACCGTGATCGGCGCCTGGAAGGACAACCGCGGTGCCTCGCTGGACCTGGGTGCGGATTTTCTCGCCGCCGCCGCTCGCGCCAGCGTCAAGTCCGAACTCGCCGACGAGGCGATGGACTATGTCGACGAAGGTGTCTCCACGTCCACCGCGCTGGCGCAGCAGCTGGGTGAATTGCCCGAGCTGCGCGACGCCATGAGCCTGGCCTGGCGCATCCTGCTGCTGTGGCTGGCGGTGCTGGCGTTGTTTGTGCTCGCGGGGTGGGTGGCGTAGGGCGGGTCTCGACCCGCCATCGCGGCCTGCTTCCGGCAAAATTGCGACGTGACGTGACGTGCCTTTGCGGCGGGTCAAGACCCGCCCTACGCCGCGTCGCCGCGCAACCGCCGCACCGATGCTTCGAGCGTATCCGCGGTTGCGACCTGGCCGTCGACCGGCGCATCGGCGACCACCTCGACCTGCGCGCGGAATCGCCGCGGCACGCGCATGCGGCCGAAACGTGAGTCACGCTTGCTCCACATGCTTGCCCACATCCCGCGCAGCGCCATCGGCACCACCGGTACCGGGCGCGTCTCCAGCACGCGTTCCATGCCGGACTTGAACTTTACGATGTCGCCATCCTTGGTCAACGCACCTTCCGGAAAGATGCCAACCAGCTCGCCCGCGGCCAGCGCGGCATCGATCTCGTCGAAGGCGCGCTGCATCAGCACCGGATCCTCCCTGGCGCCCGCAATCGGGATCGCCTTGGCAGTGCGGAAGATCCAGCGCATCACCGGAATGTTGAAGATCCGGTAGTGCATCACGAAACGCACCGGACGCGGAATGCTGCCGGCGAGGATCAGCGCATCCATGTAGCTGACGTGGTTGCAGACGATCAGCGCGGCGCCTTCGTCGGGCACATGCTGTTCCACGCCCTGCACGCGCAGCCGATACAGCGTGCGCACCAGCACCCAGCTCAGGAACCGCATCAGGAACTCGGGCACCAGGGTGAAGATGTAGATCGCCACCAGCGCATTGGCGATGGCAAGCGCCAGCAACAGCTGCGGGATGCTCCAGCCCAGGTACCGCTGCACGACGATGCCCAGCACCGCGGCGAGCACGATGAACGCCGCGTTCTGGATGTTCATGGCGGCGATCACGCGCGACAGCTCGCCCCTAGGCGTGCGGCTCTGGATCAGCGCGAACAGCGGCACCACGAAGAAGCCCGCGAACAGGCCGATGCCGGTGAGGTCGATCGCGATGCGCCAGCTGCCCGGTTGCTGCAGGAAGCCGGCGACATCGAGCCCATGCGCGATCGCCGCACCGCTGCGTGCGAAATACAGGTCGAGCATGAACGCGCTGATGCCGAACGCACCCAGCGGCACCAGCCCGATCTCGACCGTGCGTGCCGACAGTTTCTCGCAAAGGATCGAGCCGACCCCGGTGCCGATCGAGAACAGTGCGAGCGCGAAGATGTACAGCGTTGCGCTGCCACCGAGGTTGACCTCGGCATAGGTCGGCAGTTGCGACGTCAGCACCGTGCCGACGAACCAGAACCACGACACGCCGAGGATCGAGTTGCGCACCGCCAGCTGTTTCCTGGCCAGCCTCAGGATCGCCAGCGATTCTGGAATCGGATTCCAGTTGATCTTCAGGTGCGGCGCGCCAGCCTCGGCGCGCGGAATCGCGCGGCTGACGAGATTGCCGGTGATTGCCAGCGCGATGATCGCGGTAGCCGCGACGATCGGACCGTGCTCACCGGCGAGTTTGAAGATCAGTCCGCCGAAGATCATGCCGGTGAGGATCGAAAGCGAAGTACCCATCTCGACCAGGCCGTTGCCGCCGGTGAGTTCCTCGGGCTTGAGCACCGACGGCAGGATCGAATATTTCACCGGCCCGAACAGCGTCGACTGCAGTCCGGTACTGAATAGTGCGACCAGCAACACGATCATGTTCTGGGTCAGGAAGCCGACCGCGGCCAGCGACATGATCGCGATCTCCATCGACGTGGTGATGCGGATCAGCTTCGACTTTTCGAGTTTCTCCGCGATCTGGCCCGCGGTCGCCGAAAACAGGAAGTACGGCAGGATGAACAGTGCCGGCGCGAGGTTGGTATAGAGCGTGCGCTGCCCGGGGCTGACGCCGAGCCAGAACAGCAGGCCGATGATCGCCTGCCGGTAGACGTTGTCGTTGAACGCGCCCAGCGACTGGGTCAGGAAGAACGGCAGGAACCGCCGTTGCTTGAGCAGCTCGAACTGATTGTGCGCCATGCGGCCCCCGCGCGATTTCGCGGGAGCCTAGCAGAGCCACCTGCTTTTTGTAGAAGCGCCCCATGGGCGCGATGTGGTTGGCGGATATCGCAACAACAAGAGCATCGCGCCCATGGGGCGCTCCTACAGGAAGGATCAACCC
>DASZZT010000004.1:0-4919 GCA_035543275.1 Luteimonas sp.
GTCGCCAGCGAGGCGCCGACGATCAGCCCATCCCAGAGGTCTGCGTTCATGGCGACGATTCTAACGGCGGTCGCATTGCCGCGGCCGGCGGGCGAGAATGCCGACATGCAGACCATCGACGCGGCGATGTTGTGGACACCCACCGGCTGGCGCAGCGATGCCGGTTTCGACATCGATGCCACGAGTCGGGTTCGCGCGCTGGATCCGGCGCAACCCAGCGGCGGCGCCAACTGGATCGTACCCGGCATCCCCAACCTGCATTCGCATGCGTTCCAGCGCGCGATGGCTGGCCTGGCCGAACGGCAGACCAATCCAGAGGATTCGTTCTGGACCTGGCGCGAGACGATGTACCGTTTTGCCGCGCGTTTCGATCCGGACACGCTGCATGCGGTCGCCGCGCAGCTGTACGCGGAGATGCTGGAGGCCGGTTACACCACCGTCTGCGAGTTCCACTACCTGCATCACGCGCCCGACGGCCAGCCCTATGCCGATCCGGCCGCGATGTCGCGCGCACTGATCGCCGCGGCGCGCGACACCGGCATCCGCCTCACCCTGCTGCCGGTGCTGTATCTCAGCGGCGGTTTCGATGGACGCGCACTGTCTGAGCGCCAGCAACGATTCGGCCACGGCATCGATGATTACCTGCGGTTGCTCGACACGTTGCGCAAGGATGAGAACGACGGCCTGCGCATCGGCTGCGCGTTGCACAGCCTGCGCGCGGTACCCGCCGAAGCGATGCGCGCAGTGCTGGCGGCGCTGCCGGAAACTTCGCCCGTGCATATCCATATCGCCGAGCAGGTCGGCGAGGTGCAGGACTGCATCGCGATCCGCGGCGCGCGTCCGGTCGAGTGGTTGTTGGCGAATGCCGACGTGGACGCGCACTGGACACTGGTCCACGCCACGCACCTCGACGATGCGGAAGTGCAGGGCATTGCCGGCAGCGGCGCGACCGTCGCCATTTGTCCGACCACCGAAGCCAACCTTGGCGATGGGCTGTTCCCGCTACGTGATTACCTCGATGCCGGCGGCGCGTGGGGAATCGGATCGGATTCGCAGATCTCGGTGTCGCCGATCGAAGAGCTGCGCTGGCTTGAATACGGGCAACGGCTGGCCACGCGTCATCGCAACATCGCCGTGCGCGCAGATTCGCCCAGCGTCGGCGAAACCTTGCTGCGCGCCACGCTTGCCAGTGCCGAGAATGCCACCGGCCATGACATCGGCACCATCGCAGAGGGTGTCTGCGCCGACTGGATCGTACTGGATACCGATGCGCCGCAGTTCGCCGGCATGACCGCGGAGGATACGGTCGACCGCTGGATCTTCAGCGGCAACCGTAACCTGGTGCGCGATGTGTTTGTGGCGGGCACGCAAGTTGTCGTCAATGGCGCGCATCGTGAACGCGATGCGATCGCCCAGCGTTATCGGGCCGCGATCGCTACCTTGTCGGCCTGACCCGCGAACAGGTCGCGCGACATCGCGCCTTCCAGCGCCAGCAGAAATTGCTTGGTCGGCAACCCCCCGCCAAAACCGGTGAGGCTGCCATCGCTGCCGATCACGCGATGGCAGGGCAGCACGATCGGCAGCGGATTGCGGCCGTTGGCGGCGCCGACCGCGCGCATCGCGCTCGGCTTGCAGATGCGCGATGCCAGCTGCGCGTAGCTGATCGTCTCGCCGTAGGGAATCGTTGCCAGCGCCTGCCAGACGCCGCGCTGGAATTCGGTGCCGCGTGGCGCGAGCCGCAGGTCGAAAGTGCAACGTTCGCCGCAAAAATACTCGTCGAGTTGTGCGCTGGCATCGCGCAACACGTCGTTGTCGCCTTCGCGCCAGTCGTTACCTCGCCTCATCGGATGACGTGGCGAATGGAATTCGATCAGGCGCAGGCCTTGGTCGTCGGCGGCCAACAGCAGCGGGCCGACCGGGCTGGGCATGAAGTTGTAGATCATGTCGCACCTGCAGGTTTTGATTTCGCTGGCGCCATCGTGTCGCGCCACAAATGGATTACCGCATACGCGCGCCAAGGCCGCCACACTTCGGCGTGCCTGGCCAGCGCCTTCGCCGTCAATCGCGTGCCGTCGTTCGGCAATGCGCGTTGCAGCACCAGATCTTCGGCGAGAAATGCATCGGGGTGACCGAGCGCGCGCATGGCGATGTAATGCGCCGTCCACGGACCAATGCCGGGCAGGGCGACCCAGCGCGCAGTGAAATCGTCGAGCGTGCGTTCCGATTTGAAATCGACTCGGCCGTCGAGCAATGCGCGCGCGACCGTGCGCACCGTCTCGGCGCGCGCGCGAGTCAGGCCGATCGCGGCGAAGTCAGCGTCGGCCAGCGCTTCGGGAGTCGGGAAAAGGTGCTCCAGCCCGGGCCCGAACGCCGTCGGCAATGCTTGCCCGAAACGCTGCGCCAGCCGCGCCGACACCGTACGCGCCGCTGCCACGCTGATCTGCTGGCCGATGACTGCGCGTACTGCGATCTCGAAGCCGTCCCATCCGCTCGGCAGACGCAGGCCCGGACGCTGCTGCAGCAACGGACGCAGCCGTGGGCTTCCGGACAATGCCGCTGCAATCGCCTGCGGATCGGCATCGAGATCGAACATGCGACGCAGCCGGTTGACGATCTCGAGCAGCCGCGTCGGCGGCGCGCCGTGCAGTTCGAGTTTCAGCGCGTGCTCGCCGGCTGGCCACGCCGACACGCGTAGCCAGCCGGGTGTCTCGATCGGACCGATCACCCGCGCATAGCTCGCTTGATCGACAGCCTCCACGCCAGGCAACGCGCGTCCACGCAGAAACTCCAGCAGCGCTGCGAAATCGTATGGCGGGCGGTAGCCCAGTCGCAGCGTCAGCGCTTGTCCGCTGTCGATCATCGGTCGCTTGCGCAGGTCGCGCGGCGCCATGCGATAGGCCTCGCGGAACGTGGTGTTGAAGCGGCGCAGGCTGCCGAAACCGGCGGCGAGCGCGACCTGGGTGATCGGCAGCGTGGTTTCGGTCAGCAGTTGCTTGGCGAACAGCAATCGACGCGTGCCATGCACGTCGATCGGCGGCGCGCCAAGATGCTCGACGAACAGTCGCCGCAGTTGCCGCTCGCCCAGGTGCACGCGTTCGGCCAGCGCCGCGAGGGGTTGTTCGGCCAGCAGGCCTTCGTCGATCAGTTTCAACGCACGCGCGATCGTCGCATCGCCGCGACGCCAGGCGCCATCGCCCGGCGCCAACTCCGGCCGGCAGCGCAGGCACGGCCGGAAGCCAGCGGCCTCGGCCGCGGCCGCGTTGCGGTAGTAGGCGATGTTCTCGCGTTTGGGCGTCGGCGCCGGACACACCGGCCGGCAATAGATGCCGGTGCTGGTGACCGCGGTGAAGAACAATCCGTCAAAGCGCGGATCGCGGCTCAGGCGGGCCTGTTCGCACACGTGGTCGGGCAGGGCGGCGAGGTTCATGGCGGCAGGCTAGCACCGCGGGGGACATCGGACTCGCTGGATTCGGACATCGATGTTGCGACCCGACACTTCCGATCCGCGGCGGCGCGAGCCGGTTTGTCCACAAGGCTGACAGACGCGTAAATGCCGTTGCAGGCGGCCATGCCTCGTTCGCCATGACAGGCGTATAAGTCGATGTGACAGATCACCGAGGAAGGTGGCCCCATGAAACGTCTTCTGCTCATCAGCCTGCTAAGCGCTGTTGCGTTCGCCGCAGCCGCGCAGAGTCCTGCTCCCACCAGCGCCGAGCCTGCCGACCTGCGCGCGGCCGACGCCGCCAACGACGCGTCGGTCAAGCCTTTCTGCCTGCATGAAACCGGCTCGCTGATCACCGCCAGCCAGAACCGTCGTTTGGCCGAGGCCGACAAGAAATGCGCACCAGTGGCGGGTCGCTCGTATTCGCGCCGTGACATCGAGCTTACCGGCGCGATTGATCTTGCCGATGCGCTGCGGCACCTGGATCCTGCGATCCACTGACTGCGCTTCCATCTTGCTCACGACGCCCGGCCATGCCGGGCGTCGTCGTTTTGGGTCGGCATGTTGCGGCCTGCGATAATCGCGGCTTCGCCAGCCATCGAAGCCGCCATGTCCAACCGCAACGATCCATCTCGATTTGAAGCCGGCCGCACCATCCGTGCACCGCGCGGCAGCCAGCTCACCTGCAAGTCGTGGCTGACCGAGGCGCCGTACCGGATGCTCCAGAACAACCTGGATCCGGACGTGGCCGAGAATCCGGCCGAGTTGGTGGTCTACGGCGGCATCGGCCGCGCCGCGCGCGACTGGGATTGCTATGACGCGATCCTGAAATCCCTGCGCGAACTCGGCGACGATGAAACGCTGCTGATCCAGTCCGGCAAGCCGGTCGGCATCTTCCCCACGCACCCGGACGCGCCGCGCGTGCTGCTCGCCAACTCCAACCTGGTGCCGCACTGGGCGACCTGGGAGCACTTCAACGAGCTCGATAAGAAGGGCCTGATGATGTACGGCCAGATGACCGCCGGCAGCTGGATCTACATCGGTTCGCAAGGCATCGTGCAAGGCACCTACGAGACGTTTGTCGAGATGGGTCGCCAGCACTACAACGGCGACCTCACCGGCAAATGGATTCTTACCGCGGGCCTCGGCGGCATGGGTGGCGCGCAGCCGCTGGCGGCGACGCTTGCCGGCGCGTGCTCGCTCAATATCGAATGCCAGCAAAAAAGCATCGACATGCGCTTGCGCACGCGCTATGTCGATGAGCAGGCAACTGACCTTGACGACGCACTCGCGCGGATCGAGAAGTACACCCAGGCCGGCGCAGCGAAGTCGATCGCGCTGCTCGGCAACGCCGCCGAAATCCTGCCGGAACTCGTCCGCCGCGGCGTGCGTCCCGATGCCGTAACCGACCAGACCTCCGCGCACGACCCGGTGCACGGCTACCTGCCAATCGGCTGGAGCGTCGAGCAATGGCTCG
>DASZZT010000005.1:0-12082 GCA_035543275.1 Luteimonas sp.
AGGTGCTGCACCTGATGACCAAGGGCCGGGTCGAGCCGCATCCGCTCAATCCGGATGCGCGCATGGTCGATGATGTGTTGCGTTATCCGGCGCCGGGAGATGGGCAGGCCGCGTTGTTCTGAGGCGAAGCGACCGCTCAGCTCGCGTAGGAGGCGAAGCGACCGCTCAGCTCGCGGCCGGCGGCTCCAGCTTCAGCAGCTTGCCGCCGTCCTCGTCGGTCAGCACATAGACCTTGCCATCGGCGCCCACGCGCACGTCGCGGATCCGCACGCCGAGGTCGTCGAGCAGGCGCTCTTCGGAAACGATGCGGTCGCCGTCAAGACTGAGCCGGATCAGGTTGCGATCGGCGAGCGCGCCGAGGAACAGGCTGTTGTTCCAGGCCGAAGCCGGATGCCCGCTGTAGAACGCCATACCGCTGAGACCCGGGGATTTCTTCCACACGTGATAGGGCCGCTCCATGCCCGGCGCCGAGGTGCCGATCGTCTCCGGGTACGGGCGATTGGTCGAATAATCCATGCCGTCGCTGATGATCGGCCAGCCGTAGTTCTTGCCGGCTTGCGGCAGGTTGATCTCGTCGCCACCGCGCGGGCCGTGCTCGCTTTCCCACAGCGTGCCGGTGCGCGGATCGACCGTAAGTCCCTGCATGTTGCGATGGCCGTAGCTCCAGATTTCGGGGCGCGCGTCTTCCCGGCCGACGAAGGGATTGTCGGCCGGGACGCTGCCATCGAGGTTCAGCCGCACCAGCTTGCCCTGCAGCATGTCGAGCTGTTGCGCGCGCATGCGGTCGAAACGCTCGCCCTGCGTGATGAAGACATGGCCATGTCCATCGAAAGCGATGCGCGAACCGAAGTGGTTGGGACCAACGAGTTTTGGTTGCTGCCGATAGATCACCCGTACATTCGACAGCGCGTCGCCGCCGAGGATTGCCGACGCTGCCGCTGTGCCGGCACTGCCATCCGCGCCGGGCTCGGCATAGCTGAGGTATATGCGCCGGCTACTGGCGAAATCCGGTGCCAGCACGACGTCGAGCAATCCACCCTGGCCCTCGGCCCAGACTTCAGGCACGCCGCCCATGGGCGCGGAAAGCGCGCCGTCCGCGCCGACGTGGCGCAGGCGGCCCGGGCGTTCGGTGACCAGAAAGCCGCCGTCGGGCAACAGCGCGACCGACCACGGATGTTCCAGTCCGTGCGCGATTTCGGTGACGCGCATGCCGTCCTGCCGGCTCGCGTCCGGCGCAGGCGCCGCTGCCGCCGCCGTGGCGTCAGCGGAGGGTTGCGCATGGCAGGCCGGCAGTGCGCAGATCAGCACCAGCAGCGGAACGGTACAGGAGTGGATGCGCATGGTTGCCCTTGCTTGGCGGTAGTCCGTGTTCGAGGCGCGACCCCGCGATGATCAGGGCCGCGGCGGCCAACCGGAACTGGTGGAATCATAGAGCACCGGATCGTCGTCGCGGTTGGAGCTGGAGAACCCGCTGCCGACCTGGCCATGTCCGCTGCGCACCGCTTCGCCGGGCGGACCGAAGGAATGGCAGGCGCGGATCTGGAAGACTCCGATGGTGGTCGAGGCCTGGCCGCCGGTTCGGCGGCGCGACTATTCGCGGGCGCCGCCGGATTCCAACAGGTTGTCATCATCGCGGGCGCGTCGTTCCGCCTGCAACTGCGCATCGATGTCGTGATTGACGGAGGTGTCGACCTGCGTGGCTTCGTCGTGCGCCGGCTCGGGCGTGTCGTCGCGGCTGCTCGCCGCGCGTGAAGTGACGATGTGGTAGACGGTGTGCGGGGGATCGATGCCGGCGCGCGCATAGGCGGCCTTGACCAGCCGGATCGCCTCGCTGCGCGCCTTGCCCAGGTCGCTCTCATGCTGGTCGACCCAGCCGAAGAAACGCAGTGCGATTCCCGCAGGGGTGAATTCGTGCACCAGCGATGACGGCGCCGGATCGGCGAGCACGCCGTGGACCT
Organism: Luteimonas sp.; assembly: GCA_035543275.1. GTDB lineage: Bacteria > Pseudomonadota > Gammaproteobacteria > Xanthomonadales > Xanthomonadaceae > Cognatiluteimonas. The sequence goes on from DASZZT010000005.1 coordinate 1,959, forward strand.
TGGCGATTTCGCCCAACCCGATCTCCTGCGATTGCCGGATCGATTCGGCTGGGTCGATGGTGACGGCGAATTCGAAGCGGCGCTTGGGGTTGTGCGAGTAGTTGAGGATCACCGACTTGAACACCATCGCGTTGGGCAGGCGCAGCTGGCTGCCGTCGAGTGTCATCAGCGTGGTTGCGCGCGAATCCAGCGCCACCACCTTGCCTTCGCGCGTGTCGATCATGACGTGATCGCCGGGCGAGAACGGACGGCGCAGGCTTAGCAAAATGCCGGAGACGTAGTTCTCGGCGATGTCCTTGAAAGCGAAGCCGAGTACCAGGCCAACCACGCCGGCCGAGCCGAGCACCGCGCCGACCAGCGAAGTGGCACCGAGCAGATCGAGCGCGACCAGCACGCCGGCCAGCAGCATCAGTGTCTGCACGATGCGTCGGACCAGACCATCCATGTAGGGATTGCGGCTGCGCAGGCGCAGCCAGTTCGTGCGCCGCGACAGCACGCCTCCCAGCCATGTTGCCAGCAGCACAATGAGAACGGCGACCAGCAGCAGCGGCGCGGCCGCAACCAGCTGCAGCAGCTTGATTTCGACCTGGACAAGCGCGGTGTGGAAGCGCGCGTGCAGGTCGGAATCCAGCGTCAGGGTGTCGTCACGCTGTGGGTTGGGAATCGCCGTGGCGGCCGCGATGGCAACAGGACTTGCGCTGCCTGCCGTCGATACGCGGCCTGATCCCGATGGTTGCGCCCACGCGGTGCATGCCGAGAGGACCAGCAACACCGCGACGAATCTGGTGAAGGCGCGGCGTTTTGCGGCGGGGATGTATCTCATCGCCACATGATGCCCCGATCCGCGCCCGCGGCGCGAATGCCGCGGGTCACAGCTGGGAGCGGATCGGCAGGATGAACTTCTCGATGAACTTTTCCTTCCAGGAACGCTCCTTCCAGATCTCGTAGGTGTAGCGCCGGGTCGGTTTGAGGTCCTGCTCGAACACGGCGGTCATGCGCTCGGCGAAGGCACGGTTGTAGACGTTGAGGCTGGCTTCGTCGTTGAGCTGGAACGAGCGCTGGTCGAAGTTGGTCGAGCCGACCGATACCAGTTCGTGGTCCACGATCAGCATCTTGTTGTGGAACATCGTCGGCTCGTATTCGTACATTTCCACGCCTGCGGTCAGCAGCGGCCCCCAGCCCGACTTGGACGCCACCCGTGCGGCATCGGAGTCGGTGTTCTTGCCCGGCATCAGCACGCGGACCCTGACGCCGCGATGACGCGCCGCGACCAGCGCCTTGGTGATCAGCTCGTCGGGGATGAAGTACGCCGCGGCGAGGTCGATGCTGTGTTCCGCCGCGGCGATCACCATCAGGTACATCAGGTGCATGCTCTCGCTGCCGCCAACCGGGGAGCTGACGAACATGTGCGCGTCCATGGAACCGACCGGCGCAAGCGCGGGGAAGTAGGCGGCGCCGTTGAGGACTTCGCCGCTGGTCTTGATCCAGTTGTCGTTGAACGCCGCCTGGATTTGCGCGACGGCCGGCCCCTCGATCCGGAAATGCATGTCGCGCCAGTGATCCGGATCCTGCGCATGGCCCTGCCAGGGATCGCCGATGCCGACGCCGCCGGTGAAGCCGACCTTGCCGTCGACCACCAGCAGCTTGCGGTGGGTGCGGTTGTTCAAGCGGCTCAGGTTGTACCAGTGCAGCGGCCGATAGCGCTGGATGTGCACGCCGGCGTCCTCCATCTGCTTCAGCAGCGCCGCATCCATGCTGATGCTGCCGACCCAGTCGATGGTGACGTTGACCTGGACGCCGGCGCGGGCGCGTTCGGAGAGCACTTCCGCAAATTTCTTGCCGATCTCCCCCGACCAGTAGATATAGGTTTCGAAGGTGATGGTCTTGCGCGCCGAGCGGATCGCATCGAGCATCGCCGGGAAAATCTCGTCGCCGTTTTCAAGGTCGGTGATGGTGTTGCCGGGCAGGATTGCCGGACCGAGCATCACGCCCATCTCGCGGCGGAACTGCGGATCGGAAACCGCGTAGCGATGTTCGATCTTGCGATCGAGCTTCTTTTCCGGCGTCGCGAAGTTCATCGCAAGCACGACCGCGAGCAGGGTCAGGATCGCGGTGATCACAACGGTCCAGATCAGGCGTTTGCGGCTCCAGCGGATAGGCATGTTGTCGTTCCGTTTGCAGGGATGACCAAACACCTTCACGATTTTCGCCTCACCGTGGGGTGAAAACCGATCAGCGGGGCGCCACTCAAAACAACCAGGCCAGGGCGAACAATCCGATCATCGCGAAGGCCAGCGTCAGCTTGAGCACCACGCCGAAGACGATGCCGAGCCAGGTGCCGGCGCCGACCTTGGTTGCCTGTCCCAGTCGGCGCGGATCCAGCCTGCGGCCATGCAGCAGCTCGCCGATGAGCGCACCCGCGAACGGTCCCACGAACAGTCCGATCGGACCGAAGACCAGGCCCGCGAACGTGCCCAGCACGGCGCCGATGATCGCCAGCCGGCTGGCGCCGACACGCCGGGCACCCAGCGCCGTCGCCCAGAAGTCGATCGCCAGTGACAGCAGCGTCAGCAGTCCCAGCACGACGATGGTGGCCACGCCGATCTGCTCGAAGCCACCGGCCCACGCCGCCAGCAGCATGCCGCCGAAGATCAGCGGCAAGCCGGGCAGGGCCGGAAGCACGGTGCCGATCAGACCGACCAGGACCAGCACGACGGCGATCAGGTAATACAACGAGGGTCCAGGCATGGGCAGCATCCTCGCACGGTTCGCCGCAATACCCGTTTGTGGGAACGCTTTCAATACCAATGAGGCGGGCACGCAAAAGAAGAAGGCCCACTTGCGTGGGCCTTCCCTGTAGATGGAACGCCAGTTGGTACGGATCAACGCAGCGAGGCGCGCCCGTTGTTGACGCGGACATACGAGCCTTCGCGAATACCGCCCAGGTCGTTCTGGGAGACCACCGTGGTGCGGCCATCGTTCATGCGTACATAGACGTTGTACGAACCTTGGCCTTGGGCGCGGTTCTGGATTGCGTTGCCGGCGACCGCACCGGCGACCGCACCTGCGGCCGTCGCGATATTCTGGTTGCCCTTGCTGCCGCCCGTCTTGTCGGAAATCTCGTGACCGGCCACGGCACCGACAATTCCGCCGAGCACTGCGCCGGTTGCGTTGGGCACGCGGCTGGAAGTGGTGGACCCGACTTCGATCCGGGTCACGGTGCCGCAGTCGTAACATGAGGTGTTGCTGGAATACGGCGGTGGACTGCCATAGCCGTTATTGCCATAACCACTATTGCCATAGCCCGGCGCAGTGGTGGCACAGCCAGCCACGGCGAGCGATGCAAGCAGTGCGGTGGCGCAGATCAGACGAATGTTCATGCGGCTCTCCTCTAGTGAAGCCTCAGGTTGGCGGGAGCGCATGCTCCGTTACCGTGGATCACGTTAGAGACGGGCGGGTGAACAGCCGGTCAATCGACAACGGCTGCGGAGCAATGGCCAGCTTGCCGTCAGCCCCGGTTCATGCGCGCCGACTGGCGATCGGCGCGCATCGCAAGTCAGTTGCGGAAATCCTGATGGCAGGCCTTGCAGGCTTCGCCAATATGTTTAAGCGCAATACCGACGCCATCGCAGTTGAGCGGGGGATTGGCGAGGGCAGCGTCGAGTGCCGCGCGCAGATCACTGGCGTGCTTGGCGAAACGGGCATCCTCGCGCAGGTCGCCGAAGGCCGGCTCGATGTCGTTGGCCAGCGTGCGCAATGCCTGCAACTGCGGCAGGGTGTCGGTCGCAGCGCAACGGTTCGCCTTCGCATTTGCCCCGAGCGCATCAGCATGCGCGTCCATCACGCGCATCACGCTCACGGGGTAATGATCCTGGCGCGCATCGATCGCGCGCATGGCCATGACCGTGCCGACGGCACCGACCACCAGGCCGAGCAGGAACAGGAACAGGTAGCGCATGGCGGCAGAGGACTTCGGGGCGGGGACGCTGGACATGGATGCTGCCTGCTGGGGTTCTGCGGCGAACATACCACGCGGCCCGCGCCGGTAAACTGCGGCCATGGATCGAGTCTGGAACGAACGCTTCGCCGGCATCGACCGGCTCTACGGACGCGGCGCGCTGTCGCGTTTCAGGGGTTGCCGCGTGGCGGTGGTCGGGTTGGGCGGGGTCGGCTCGTGGGCAGTCGAGGCGTTGGCGCGCAGCGGCATCGGCCATTTGCGACTGGTCGATGCCGACGATCTGTGCCTGTCCAACACCAACCGCCAGCTGCCGGCATTGCAAGGCCAGTATGGCCGCAACAAGGCCGAGGTGATGGCCGAGCGTTGCCGCGCCATCAATCCGGCAATCGACATCGACGCAGTGCAGGCATTCCTGACGCCGGCCAACCTGGAGGACATGCTCGATGGCCATGACCTGGTGCTGGATACCTGCGACAGCTTCCGGACCAAGGTCGAGGCGATCGCGTGGTGCCGTCGTCGCAAGCAACCGCTGATCACCGTCGGCTCGGCCGGCGGGCGCACCGATGTGACCCAGGTGCGGGTGCGTGATCTGTCGCGCACCGAGCACGATGCGATGCTGTCACTGATCCGGAGGAAGTTGCGCGGCGAATTCAATTTTCCGAAGAACGCCGAACGCTATTTCGGCGTGCCGGCGGTGTATTCGCTGGAGAACGTCCGCTATCCGCAGGCCGACGGCAGCGTCTGCGGCGTGCGTCCGCAACTCGGCGCGGATGCAGCCCTGAAGCTCGATTGTGGCGCGGGACTTGGTGCGGCGACCCACGTCACCGGTGCATTCGCGTTCGCCGCGGTCGGCAAGGCCCTGGACATGCTGCTGAAACTGTAGGAGCGCCCCATGGGCGCGATGGGCTTTACCCGCGAAAGCCACGACTAAAAGCATCGCGCCCATGGGGCGCTCCTACATGGGCAGGCGGAACAGACGCTCAGCATTAAGCGTGGTGGCTTGCGCGATCGCGTCCGGAGTCTCGTTGCGTAGTTGCGCGATCGTTTGCAGCACGTGCGGCAGCCGCGCCGGCTCGTTGCGCTGCCCGCGGATGCCGGCGTCGGGCTGATCCGGTGCGTCGGTTTCCAGCAGCAGCGATTCGATCGGCACGCTGGCCGCGAGTTTGCGCAGCCGGTTGGCGCGTTCGTAAGTCACCGGGCCACCGAGTCCGATCAGGAAGCCGAGTTGCGCCAGTTGCCGCGCCTGCTCGGCGCTGCCCGAAAAGCTGTGCACCACGCCGCGCAATCCGCCGATGCGCTTGATCGCCGCGATTGCCGCATCCACCGCGCGTCGCGCGTGCACGATCAATGGCAACTCGAACTCGCGCGCCAGTCTGAGTTGCCCATCGAAGAAATGCTGCTGCGCCTGCGCATCGAGCCCGTCGACGAAGAAATCCAGGCCGCACTCGCCGATCGCGAGCGGACGTTCGCGTTCGATCCAATCGCGCAACTGCGCCAGATGTTCGTCACGATGTTCCTGCAGGTACATCGGATGCAGGCCGTAGGCCGGAAACAATCCTGACGTTGCGCCGCAGATATCGCGCAGTTTCGGCCAGCCGGCGGCGGCAACCGCGGGTACCAGCTGGCGCAGTACGCCCGCTGCCCGCGCGCGCGCGACCACGGCGTCGCGATCGCGATCGAACTCGTCCGCATCCAGGTGGCAGTGGCTGTCAATCAGCATGACGTCGATCACACGGCGTCGACCAGCATGGCTCAGCGTCGTGGTGAATTGCCGCCGATCGAATCGGACGCGTTGCCCTTGCGGCGTTTCCAGTTGGCGAGCAGCAGCGTGCCGAGGCCGAGCAGCAGCTCGTCGGCGAACGGAATGAAGTCGGGAATCACCACGTCGGCAACGAACAGGCCTGCGGCCAGCAGGAACAGACGCGGGTAGCTGAGCCGGCTGAACCAGCGCAGCAGTGGGGCAAGCAGGGAATTGGCCATCGGTGGTTCCGGCAGGCGGCGGAGATGGCCGCACGCTAGCACGACATCGCTCTGCTTCAGGATTCGCTCAGACTCATATCGTTGATGGGGCCACGTTCAGGCGCGAAATGGTGCAATCGCCATGTCATACGAAGTGCGGACTCATCCGCCACAGGAGCCGACATGAAGAACAACACCCTTGCGATCGCCTTGGCTTCGCTGCTGGTTGGTGGCGTGGCCGTAGCAGCCTTTCAGAACAACCGCGACAACCGTGCCGACGTCACCACCAGCACCGATGCCAGCCTCGCTGCGGGCGACGTCCGCGCTGAGGACGGCAGCATTCCCAGCGGCGGCCGCGTCGAATACGCGCAGGTCGTCAACGTCACCCCGATCACCGAAAAGCAGAAGCTCTATGCGCAAGTGATCGGCACTGACCCGGTACGCGAGACCAGCACGAGCTCCACGCCGCACGAGGTCTGCAACGACGTCGTGGTGCAGGAGCGCATGCCCGAGCGTGACGGCAACGTTGGTGGCACCGTCGCCGGCGCGATCATCGGTGGCCTGGTCGGCAATCAGGTCGGCGCTGGCAAGGGTCGCCAGCTCGCGACCGTGGCCGGTGCGGTGGGCGGTGGCTTCGCCGGCCGCGCGATCGACCGTCGCCACGTCGGCGGCCAGGTCGTTAACCGCACCGATCGCCAGTGCCACACGGAATCGTCGACTTCGCGGTCTTCGCGCACGGTCGCCTACAACGTGACCTACCGCAATCCGGACGGCACCACCGGCACCATGCGCACCGGCAGCAAGCCCGGCAATCGCATTGCGCTGGGCAGCGAGGACAAGACCATCGCCTACAACGTGACCTACCGCTACGGCGGCCAGGAACGCACCGTCCGCATGGACGACAAGCCGGGCGACCGCCTGCCGGTGATCGACGGTCAGGTCGTGACCCAGGTGGCGTCGGTGGACAACACCAACGGCAGCACGCGCCAGTAAGGCCTTCTCGTCAGGCAATCAACGCAGGCCCGGTCATGCCGGGCCTGCGTTGTTTCAGGGCGGCGGCGCTTTGGGATCGTTGGGGAAAAGCCGGGGTGCCGTAGCGCAACACGGGCCGATACAATGAACGTTTTCCGCCGCCCGGACAGCCCATGGCCCTGCCTCCTTACGATCTTTACGACGTCCGCTCCCTGCTCAGCGAGGAGGAGCGCGCGGTGCAGGACACCGTGGCGCGATTCACCGACGAACGCGTGCTGCCGATCATCGGCGATGCGTTCGACCAAGCCCGTTTTCCGAAAGAGCTGATCCCGGAAATCGCCGAACTGGGCCTGCTCGGCTCGTCACTGCCGGAGCAGTACGGCGGCCACGGCCTCAACGCGGTCAGCTACGGCCTGATCTGCCAGGAGCTCGAGCGCGGCGACAGCGGTATCCGCAGCTTCGTCTCGGTGCAGAGCTCGCTGTGCATGTATCCGATCTACGCCTATGGCTCGGAGGAGCAGCGCATGCGCTGGCTGCCGGACATGGCCGCGGCCAAGGTGATCGGCTGCTTCGGCCTGACCGAGGCGCACGGCGGTTCCGATCCGGCCAACATGAAGACCAACGCCAAGCTTGATGGCGGCGACTGGGTGCTCAACGGCTCCAAGATGTGGATCACCAACGGCAACCTGGCCGACATCGCCATCGTCTGGGCGCAGACCGACGACGGCATCCAGGGTTTCGTGGTCGAAAAGGGCATGCCCGGTTTCGCGGCGCAGGAGATCAAGCACAAGATGAGCCTGCGCGCGTCGGTGACCTCGTCGCTGTTCTTCGACAACGTGCGCGTTCCGGAAGCCAATCGCCTGCCGAGCGTGACAGGCCTCAAGGGCCCGCTCGGCTGCCTGACCCAAGCGCGTTACGGCATCACCTGGGGCCCGATCGGCGCGGCGATCGCCTGTCTCGACGAGGCGCTGAACTATTCCAAGGAACGCATCCTGTTCGATCGCCCCGTCGCCGCCACGCAATCGGCGCAGATCAAATTGGCCGAGATGGCCCGTCGCATCACCTTGGCGCAGCTGCTCGTGGTGCAGCTGGGACGCCTGAAGGACGCCGGCAAGATGGCGCCGGCGCAGGTGTCGCTGGCGAAGTGGAACAACTGCCGCATGGCGATCGACATCGCGCGCGAATGCCGCGACCTGCTCGGCGCCGCCGGCATCACCACCGAACACGCCGCGATCCGCCACGGGCTGAATCTCGAATCCGTGATCACCTACGAAGGCACCGAGACCGTGCACCAGCTGGTGATCGGCCGTGAGTTGACCGGTATCAGCGCGTTCTGAATGTTTTTGCTCGTCATCCCCGCGAAAGCGGGGATCCAGCGACTTTGCTGTTTCGGGCGATGCTGAAAGGCGCTGGACTCCCGCTTTCGCGGGAGTGACGGAGGAAAGATTGCGTGGGAGATATTGGCTTGCAAATCCGCGACATCCAAATCGAAACTGAACGCCTGTTCCTGCGCCTGCCGCAGGCACAGGATTTCGACGGCTACGCCGAGTTACTCGCCGACGAAGAGGCCTGCCGCTACATCGGCGGCCACATGCCGCGCGCCGCGGCGTGGCGCAAGTTCCTGCAGATGCCTGGCGCCTGGGCGATTCAGGGCTTCGGCATGTTCTCCCTGGTCGAGAAGGCCAGCGGCGAATGGATCGGCCAGGCCGGACCATGGCAGCCGGAAGGCTGGCCAGGGACGGAAGTCGGCTGGTCGATCAAGCGCTCGATGTGGGGCAAGGGCTACGCCCGCGAAGCCGCGGTCGCCACCATCGACTGGGCGTTCGACAACCTCGGCTGGAGCGACGTGATCCACAGCATCCAGCCGCCGAACCAGGCCTCGATTGCGCTGGCCGAACGGCTGGGATCGCGTTATCTCGGTCCGGGCAAGCTGCCGCCGCCGTTCGAGGACTCCGAGATCGGCCTTTGGGGCCAGTCGCGCGAGCAATGGCGCGCGCGCAGGGCGAACGGAGAGGTGGCGTGATCACCGTCTACGGGTTTTCCACGTCGGGCAATTGCCACAAGGTCCGGCTGCTGCTGGAGCAACTCGGGAGCGAATACCGCTGGATCGAGATCGACAGCAGCACCGGTGAGACGCGCACGCCGGAGTACCTTGCGAAGAATCCCAACGGCAAGGTGCCGATGATCGAGCTCGACGACGGCCGCGTCATGGTCGAGTCGAACGCGATCCTGTGCTGGCTGGCCGACGCCACCTCGTATCTGCCCGCCGATGCCTGGCAGAAGGCGCAAACGTTGTCGTGGATGTTCTTCGAGCAGTACAGCCACGAGCCGTACATCGCCGTCGCGCGCTTCATCCGCGGCTGGACGCCACCGGATTCGCCGCGTCGCGCCGAACTGCCGAAATGCCAAGAACGCGGGCATCAGGCGCTGGCGGTGATGGAACGCCATCTCTCGACGCGGTCGTGGTTCACCGGCGACAATTACGGCATTGCCGATATCGCGCTGTTCGCGTACACCGATGTCGCCGGCGACGGCGGTTTCGACCTTGCGCCGTATCCTGCAATCCGCGACTGGCTCGCGCGTGTTCGCAAGACGCCCGGATTCGTGCCGATGCCGGCGCCCACCGCAGAAGCCGCGGCACGGATCGCACAGCCCGTCTGATTTCTTTTTCAAGTCTTCTCGGAGAGAGAAGCGGAGTTTTCCGATGTCCGTGGTCGTCCAATCGATCCCCGCACGCATGAAAGGCGTCAACCGCGCCGAGATATGCGACCTCAACTTCCAGGAATTCGTGCGCGACTGGAATGGCCGCGCCGACGCCAGGCCGTCGCCGGACGAGATGATCCTCGACGGCAGCGCGCTCGACGCTCGTGGCTTCCGCGAACTGTTCGAATCGCAGCTGATCAGCCGGCACCTGGATTTGATGGCGCGGGTGCTGCGGGTGCAGAACAAGGTCTTCTACACCATCGGTTCCAGCGGTCACGAGGGCAACGCGATGGTCGCGCGGCTCACGCGCCATACCGACCCGGCGTTCCTGCACTACCGCAGCGGCGGCTTCATGGCCGAACGCTTCCGCAAGCTGCCAGGGACAGGCTCGAAAAAGCTTGATCCGATCATGGATTCGGCGCTGTCGTTCGCCGCGAGCAAGGACGACCCGGCATCTGGCTGCCGCCACAAGGTCTGGGGCAGCAAGCCGCTGTGGGTGTTGCCGCAGACCTCGACGATTGCCTCGCATCTA
>DASZZT010000006.1:0-35170 GCA_035543275.1 Luteimonas sp.
GCGCGGGTGCGCAGTCTGCAATCGCAATGGCTGCGCCAGGCGATGCAGCGCGCCGACCGCGCCGCACTACGGCTGCATGCGCTGCACCCGCAGGCACGGCTGCAGATGCTGCGGCAGCGGCAGCAGGAAGCCTTGCGTTACCTGTCGCTGGCCTGGCGACAACAACTCGAACGCCGGCACGCGCGCCTGCGCCATGCCGATGCGGTTTTGCGCGCAATGCAGCCGCGACGTCGGCTGGCGCAGCTGCACCAGCGCCTGGCGTCGCTGCCGTTGCGCGTACAGGCGGCACTGGGACGACGCCTGCAGCGCGATGCCATGCATTTGCGCGGCCTCGCCCGCTCGTTGCATGCGGTCAGCCCGCTGGCAACCGTCGCGCGCGGTTACGCGATCCTGCAACGCGAGGATGGCCGCATCGTGCGCAGCGTGGTCGATGCTGCACCGGGCGACGCGCTCGATGCGCGGCTGGCGGATGGCCACCTGCGGATGCGCGTCGAGGACTCACCCCTGTAGGAGCGCCCCATGCTTGTATAGAGCATGGGCGCGATGCCGTTCGCACGTACCTGCAGAAGAAAAGCATCGCGCCCATGGGGCGCTCCTACAAAGGCGCGACGCGGCCGAAGGCACGAATGGAAACCGGGTCTTAACCTTGCATGCGCGAAGCTGTGGCAAAGGAGAAGCGTCGTGCTGAAGAAGTCCTATCCCTATTACCTCGCCAACAAGCCGGTCGCGGCCAATACCGATCTTGCGGTGCTCGACAAGTATTCCGGCAAATGCGCCACGCGCGTCGCCTGGGCCGATGCCGCTACCGTGCGCAGGGCGATCGCCGCCGCGTACGGCGCGCGCGAGGCGATGGCGGCGTTCCCGCCCGACGCACGCCGCGAGGTGCTGGAGCACTGCGTGCGCCGCTTCGCAGAACGCCAGGAAGAACTCACGCTGGCGCTATGCATCGAGGCCGGCAAACCGATCAAGGATGCGCGCGGCGAAGTCACCCGCCTGATCGACACCTTCCGCATCGCCGCCGGCGAGGCCATACGCATCGACGGCGAAATGATCGAGTTGCAGATCTCGCCACGCACCCGCGGCTACCGAGGCATGGTCAAGCGCGCGCCGGTCGGCGTGTGCAGCTTCATCACCCCGTTCAACTTCCCGCTCAATCTGGTCGCGCACAAGATCGCGCCGGCGATCGCGGCCGGATGTCCATTCGTGCTCAAACCGGCGGGCAAAACGCCGGTCGGCGCGCTGATCATCGGCGAAGTGCTGGCGGAAACGGACCTGCCGAAGGGCGCGTTCTCGGTACTGCCCTGCTCCAACGACGACGCCGCCGGGCTGGTCGAGGACGAGCGCATCGCGCTGCTGAGCTTTACCGGCGGCCTCATTGGCTGGGAGCTGAAGGCGCGCGCCGGACGCAAGAAGGTAGTGCTGGAACTGGGTGGCAATGCCGCCTGCATCGTCGATGCCGATCCCGGCGCCGATCTGGATTTCGTGGTCGAACGACTCGTGTCCGGCGCCTATTACCAGTCCGGGCAAAGCTGCATCAGCGTGCAGCGCATCTACGCGCATGCCGACATCCACGACAAGCTGCGGAAGAAACTGAAGGCTGCAGTCCGCGAGTTGCGCATGGGCGACCCGCGCGACGAGCACACCTTCATCGGCCCGATGGTTGACGAGGCCGCGGCGATGCGCGTGGAGCAATGGATCGCCGATGCCGTGAAAGGCGGCGCGAAGCGGTTGGTGTCCCGCAAGCGCGAGCAGAACATGCTGCCGGCGGCGCTGCTGGAACACGTACCGCACGATTGCGACCTGTATCGCAAGGAGGCATTCGGGCCGGTGGCGTTGCTGGAGCCGTTCGACGATTTCGACGAGGCGCTTGCGCGCGTCAACGACAGCCAGTTTGGCCTGCAGGCCGGCGTGTTCACCGGCAGCCTCGCGCACGCGATGCGTGCCTGGGACCGGCTCGAAGTCGGCGGCGTGATCGTCGGCGACGTCCCGAGCTTCCGCGTCGACAACATGCCTTACGGCGGCGTCAAGCATTCGGGCCTTGGCCGCGAAGGCATCCGCAGCGCGATCCAGGACATGACCGAGCCGCGGCTGCTGGTGATCCGCGATCCGGCCTAGGTGACTGTTACGGCCTGAGCTGCAGCCTCGTCGCGCAGCGGCGCAGGTTGCGGCCGGCCGTAGAAATAGCCCTGTCCATATTCGCAGCCCAGCTCCAGCAGCAGATCGCGCTGTTTCGCGCTTTCGATGCCTTCGCCGATGGTCTCGATGCCGAGCGTGCCGGCGAGCGCCAGGATTGCGCGCACCAGCGCCAGGCTTTCGGTGCGGGTCTCGCCGTCGAGGCCGGCAACGAAGCTGCGGTCGATCTTCAGCGACTGGATCGGGAACCGGTGCAGGTACGACAGCGCCGAGAACCCGGTGCCGAAATCGTCGAGCAACGCCAGCACGCCGCGATCGCGCAAGCTGTTGAGCATCCGCAACGCGCGTGGCGCATCGTCGAGCAGCGCGATCTCGGTGATCTCGATGCGCAGGCGGTGCGGATCGGCTCCCGCGTCGTCGAGCAACCGTAGCAGGCGTTCGGCGAAGTCCTCGGAACGGAAGTGTCGCGGCGAGACGTTGATCGACACGTATCCGTCGCGGTGCTCCTGCAACCACGCGATCACGCGCTCGTAGAGCAGCCAGTCGACCTGCTCGATCAGCCCGCTGTCCTCGCCGACGCCGATGAATTCGGACGGCGGCAGCGCGCCATGCAGTTCGTGGTTCCAGCGCAGCAGCGCCTCATGGCCGACGATCGCGCCGTCAACGAGCCTGACGATCGGCTGGAAGTGCGGCCTGAAGGCGTCGTTGATTATCGCGCGGCGCAGGTCAGCCTCCAGGTCGAGCAGCCTGATCGCATGCGCGCGCATCGCCTCATCGAACAGTGCGCTGCGATCGCGTCCTTCCGCCTTGGCGCGATACATCGCCGCGTCCGCATCGCGCAGCAGTTCCTCGCCCAGGCGGTAGCGCGGCTGCCAGAGCGCGATGCCGATGCTGGCCGATGGAAACAGTTCGCGTCCGGCGATCCACAGCGGCTGGCCGAGCGCTTCCAGGATCCGCGTCGCCAGCGCCTCGCTGTCCGCGGCCTGGCCAATGCCCTCGACCAGGATCGCGAACTCGTCGCCGCCGAAGCGTGCGACCACGCCGGCGTCACCGAGCACATCGGCGATGCGTCGCCCGACCGCGATCAGCATTTCGTCGCCGATGGCATGGCCAACGCTGTCGTTGATCAGCTTGAAACGGTCCAGGTCAAGGAACAGCACCGCGAACGAGGCGTCCGCGTCGTGCCGCGCGCGCGATATCGCGGCGTCGAGGCGTTCCAGCAGCTGCGGGCGGTTGGGCAGTCCGGTCAGGGCGTCGTGTCGTGCCTGGTGGGTGAGTCGATGCTCGGCGCGCACGCGCTCGCTGATCTGCGAACGCAACTCGCGATTGGCGCCGGCCAGCTCGCGAGTGCGCGACTCGACCCGGAACTCCAGTTCGGAATGCGCGGCCTTGAGATGTTCCTGAGCGCGCTTGCGGGCAAGACCGCTGCCGATGTGATGGGCGACGAACGTCAGCAGCTCCTGGTCGCGCGGGGTGAAGGTAATCTCGGGCGTGTAGCTTTGCACCGCGATCGCGCCAACCACGGCGCCGTCGCGCGACAGCGGCACACCAAGCCAGCAGTGCGCCAGCGCACCATGGCTGCGCACCTTGTCGGTCGCCTCGAGCTCGGCGATGCGCGCGCGGTCGGCGAGCAGTGCATTGCCATGCGCGATCACGTATTCGGTGAGGCCCATGGCCCGCCTGCGCGTGCCGCGGGTGGTGTCGCGTTCGTCGACAGAATACGGGAATTCGAGGTGCTCTACGTCCGGCGTCAGCAGTGCGATGTAGAAGTTGCGCGCGTACAGCAACTCGCCGACCACTTCGTGCACGTCAGCGTAGAAGCGCTCCAGGCTGCCGGCGGTGACCGACAGTTCGGTGATCTTGTACAGCGCGCGCTGCAGGCGCTCGGCGCGCTGGCGTTCGAGGCTCTCCGCCTGCAGCACCAGGTTGGCCTGCTGCAACTCGAGCGTGCGTTCGTCGACGCGGCGTTCCAGTTCGACCTGCGCGTATTTGCGGTCGAGCGCGGTGAGGATGTGCTGGGCCACGTATTCCAGCAGCGTGCGATCTTCGTCGCTGTAGCTCGCCGGATGGTCGTAGCTCTGCACCACGATCGCGCCGCAGACGCGGTTGTCGCGTTGCATCGGCACGCCCAGCCAGTCGGCGCTGTCCGGCCCGTGTGCGTTGTCGCGCGCCACGCCGAGCTCGCGGCGGATCAGCGTCGACGGCCCGCGCAGCGGCCGGCCGTGGCGCAGCAGCGCCGCGGTCAGGCTGTTGGGCATGTCCACCATCGCGATCTCGGTGTCGGGCTCGGCGGCGTAGGGGTCGAGGCGGTCTGCGAAATACAGGAAGCGCACGCTCTGCCGGACATCGTCGTAGAGCACGATGTAGAAGTTCTCCGCCGACATCAGCGCGCCGACCACGGCATGGATGCGGCTCAGCATCACCTGCATCTCGAGCCCGGCACCGGCGAGGTCGGCGATCTCGTATAGCGCCTGCTGCAGGCGCTGGGATTTCTGCAGTGAGACAATCCGCGCCTGCGCACGGGCCGAGACCAGCGTTGCGACCACCGTGCGCCGCGCCAGTGCCAGCCACGCCGCGCGCGAAGCCGGCGGCAACGGCTCGGCGAGCCTGGCCGCGATCGCGATGCGGGTGCCGTCCTCGTCCCAGGCCGCGTCGATCTCGCCCACCGTCGCCGGGGGGATATGCCCTTCCAGGCAGGCTTCGGCATGCGCACGCAGCGCGGGCGACGCGCCGGCAACCGCCGACATGCCATCGCCGGCATCGGGATCGCGCCAGCGCACGGCCAGTGTCGATCCGGTCGGCAGCGTTCCGGCCAGTGCCTCGGCCAGTCCGGCCAGGATCGACACCGAGTCGCCCGCTTCCGTCAGCGCCGCCGACGCCTCCCGCGCGGTGGTGGTTCCCCTACTCATGGCGGCAGGATAGCGCGCGCGCCGGTGCCTGCGGCAAACGCCACCGCCGCTGACCCCATTGCCGCCGCCCGGCCGTTCCTGCCGGCATGCCCGTCTCCCCGGCCATCCTCCAGCACCACAAACTGCCGCCGGGCTTCACCGCATCGGCCGCAACCCGTACCCTGCCGGGGATGAACGATGATGTCGACGCCAGCGACGAAAGCCTGATGCTGGCCTACGCCGGCGGCGACATCGCGGCGTTCGAACAGCTGTATGCGCGGCATCGTGGCCGCCTTTACCGTTTCCTGTTGCGGCATTTGCGCGACGGCGCGCTGGCCGACGAGTTGTTCCAGGACGTCTGGCAGCGCGTGATCGCCGCGCGCACCGGCTGGACGCCCGAAGCCCCGTTCGGGACCTGGCTGTACCGGATCGCGCACAACCGCCTCAAGGACCACTGGCGCGCACTGCAGTACCGCCCGCCGGCGCCCGCAGACAGCGACGAGCGCATTGCGCGCATACCCGATCACGACACCCCGGAGCGCACACTCTCCGAGTTCGAACAACGCCGCCGGTTGCAGCTGGAGCTGGACGAATTGCCGGAGGAGCAACGCGAAGTGCTGCTGCTGCGCCTGGAACAGGAACTGACGCTGGAAGAAATAGGCGCCATCACCGGGGTCGGTCGCGAAACCGTCAAGTCGCGACTGCGCTACGCGATGGACAAGCTGCGCGCGAGACTGACCGAATGATTCCTCCCTCCGACATGCGCGCCGATCCGCCTTCGCTGACGCCCGAGGAGCGCGCGCTGGCGCAGCGATTGGCGCGACTGGGCGCGCATGGCGAACCCTCGCTTGTACTGGACGCGCGCATCCTCGCCGCCGCGCACGATGCGGTGGCGCGCGCGCCGGTACGCGTGCCACGGCGGCGCTGGCCGGTCGTCATCGGCGTCGCGGCGTCGCTGGCGCTGGCGGTCGGCATCGCCTGGCAGTTGCAGCCACTGCCCGATGCCACGCCCGCCTATCAGTCGGAAGCCGCCTCGGCAGCTCCGGTCGCTGCTTCCGTCGCCGATGCTGATGCGGCGGCGGACCGCGCCGCAGCGCCGGCTGCATCAACGTCGCAAGTGATCGCCGGCAAGGTCGCTGAAACCCCGGAAATGTCCGCAACCGCGGGCACGTCATTGCCGGCGAAACCGGCGCCGATCGCCATGCCGGTCGCTGCACCAGCCCCACCTGTCGCCGCACCACCACCGGCGGAACCGGCGATCGTGTTCGACGTGCCCGAAGCAACGCCCGCACCCGCGCAGCGCGCCGCCGCCTCGACCGGGGGGCAGCCACGTGCGTTTGAGGTCGTGCCGGTGCCGGCACAAGCCGCCGCCATGTCCGCGGCGGGCGATCAGCCCCAGGCAAAGTCGACATCGCGCACGCCGACCCTCGACGAGGCCGCCGCCGCAGCGCAGACCGACACGCTCGACCGCTTGCAGGCAAGCGGCACCCACAATCCAGAAGCGAGCGACGAACCCGGTGCAGATGTGCCGCCGGCAACCATGGAATCGCCGCAGGTGCGCGACGCCTGGCTTGCGCGCATCCGCGAGCTCGCCGCCGCCGGCAATCGTGACCAGGCGCGCGCGAGCCTGCACGAGTTCCGGCGTCGCTATCCGGAGTACCCGTTGCCGGACGACCTGCGCGCACTCGACAAGTGACGCGCGACACGCTGGCGGCGCCGTCCGCACATGCGCTTGAGGTCAAGCACAGCCGTTTTCTAGCGCAAGCCGCGCCAACCGCGACACCGGAAGCCGCGCTTGCCTTCCTGGCGCAGGTCGCCGACGCCGATGCCACCCACAACTGCTGGGCGTACCGCATCGGCGGCGACTATCGCTCCAGCGACGATGGCGAACCCGGCGGCACTGCCGGGCGTCCGATCCTCGCCGCGATCGCCGGCCAGGGCTTCGACCAGGTGATGGTGGTGGTGACGCGCTGGTACGGTGGCATCAATCTCGGCGCCGGCGGGTTGGTGCGCGCCTACGGCGGTGCCGCCGCCGAGTGCCTGCGGACTGCATCGCGGCAGCCGCTGATCGCGATGTGCACGCTGGAACTGCACGCCGGCTTCGACGATATCGGCGCCGTGCACGCCGCGCTCGCGACATACGGCGCCGACAAGCTCGCCAAAACCTTTACCAGCGATGGCCTGCAGTTGCGCTTGTCGCTACCGGCCGATCGCGTCGATGCCTTGAAAGCCCGGCTGCGCGATGCGACCCGCGATCGGGTGCGCTTCGGTACGCCCTTGTAGGAGCGCCCCATGCTTTTGCAGGGCATGGGGCGCGATGCTGTTCGCGGGTAAGGCGCCATCGCGCCCATGGGGCGCTCCTACAAAATCATGTCGACGCTGAGGTCGCGCCGGCCGCGCCGAACCTTCATCATTGCCGCATGACTGAATCGACACCTGCCAAGGCCCCGATCGGCAGCCTGCGCGCACTGTGGCCGTTCGTGCAGGCCCATCGCGGGCTGTTCATCGCCTGGCTGCTGGCGCTGGCCTGCTCCTCGAGCGCGACGCTGAGCCTGCCGGTCGCGTTCCGCAGGATGATCGACCAGGGTTTCAGCAGCGGCGCCAACATCGACCGCGCGTTCGTGTTCCTGTTCCTGGTCGCGCTGGCGCTGGCGCTGGCGACTGCCGCGCGCTTCTACTTCGTCACGCTGCTGGGCGAGCGCGTGGTCGCGGACATGCGCGGCAAGCTCTACGCGCACCTGCTCGGCCTCGACGCCAACTTCTTTGATCGCAACCGCAGCGGCGAACTGGTCTCGCGCCTCACCGCCGATGCCGAGCTTCTGCGGAGCGTGGTCGGCTCCAGCATGTCGGTGGCGCTGCGCAGCCTGATCACGGTGATCGGCTCGATCGCGATGCTGTTCGTCACCAGTCCGCATCTGGCCAGCTATGCGCTGTTCGGCATCCCGCTGGCGGTATTGCCGATCGTGATCGGCGGACGCCGCCTGCAGAAGATGTCGCGGGCCAGTCAGGACCGCGTCGCCGACGCCAACATGCTTGCCACCGAAACGCTCGGCGCGGTGCGCACGGTACAGGCGCACGCGCGCGAGCCGTATGAGCGCAGTCGCTTCGGCAGCGCGCTCGCGGTCGCGGTCGACACCGCGCGCCGACGCATCCGCGCGCAGGCCGTCGTCACCGCGGTCGCGATCGTGCTGATCTTCGGCGCGATCACCTTGGTGCTGTGGTCGGGCGCGCACGACGTAGTCGCCGGGCGCATGAGCGCCGGCACGCTCGGGCAGTTTGTGCTGTATGCGCTGATCGGCGGCGGTTCGGTTGGCGCGCTGGCCGAGGTCTGGAATGAGTTGCAACGCGCCGCCGGCGGCATGGGCCGGATCTCCGAACTACTGCAGGAAACGCCGGGCATCGCCGCGCCAGCGCATCCACAGCTGTTGCCGCAGCCGGTACGCGGCGAGATCGCCATCGACGACGTCACCTTCCACTATCCGCTGCGTCCCGATCTTCCCGCACTCGATCATTTCGACCTGCGCGTGCAGCCGGGCGAGACCATCGCGCTGGTCGGTCCGTCCGGTGCCGGCAAGAGCACCGTGTTCACGCTGCTGTTGCGCTTCCACGATCCTGACAGCGGCACCATCGCAGTCGATGGCATCGACGTGCGCACGCTCGATCCGGCAGCCTTGCGCGATGCGATCGCACTGGTACCGCAATCGCCGACGATCTTTGCCACCAGCGCTGCCGACAACATCCGCTACGGCCGCCTCGACGCGACCGATGCCGACGTCCGTGCCGCCGCCGCATCGGCCGAAGCCGACGACTTCCTCGACGCGCTGCCGGAAGGCTTCGCCAGCGAGCTCGGCGAACGCGGCGCGCGCCTGTCCGGCGGCCAGCAACAGCGCGTCGCCATCGCTCGTGCGCTGCTCAAGGACGCGCCGATCCTGCTGCTCGACGAGGCCACCAGCGCGCTCGACGCACAGAGCGAACGCGCCGTGCAGCACGCGCTGGAAAACCTGATGGCCGGCCGCACCACGCTGGTGATCGCGCATCGCCTCGCCACCGTGCTCAAGGCCGACCGCATCGTGGTCCTGGATCGCGGCCGCATCGTCGCCGAAGGCACCCACGACGCGCTGATGGCGCAGGGCGGGCTGTATTCGGAACTGGCGAAGCTGCAGTTTCTGGATTGACTTCAACCGAAGCGGGTGGGCGCTGACCTGATGCAATCACCCCGTCAGCAGCGCGGTGATGATGCGCGAGACGCCGGCCGTGGCCGCGGCGACGTTGGCCAGCACGTCGTCGAGGGTGATCACTTCGTCCGGGTTCGGGCCGGCACCGGCGGCCCAGTTGGCGACGATGCCCAGGCACGCATAGTCGAGGCCGAGTTCACGCGCGATGCCAGCTTCCGGCATGCCGGTCATGCCGACCAGGTTGCAGCCGTCGCGGCGCATGCGCGCGATCTCTGCCTTCGTTTCAAGACGCGGCCCCTGGGTCGCGCCGTAGCAGCCGCCATCGACAACCGCGACGCCGGCACGCTGCGCTGCGGCGATGACCTGCGCGCGCAACGTCGGCGTGTACGGGTCGCCGAAATCGACGTGCAGGACCTCGCTGCCCTCTTCATCTGACAGGGTGGAGATGCGGCCCCATGTGTAGTCGATCAGCTGATCCGGACAGACCAGTGCGCGCGGGCCGCAGACTTCGGTAATGCCACCGACCGTGTTGAGCGCCAGCACGCGGCGCGCGCCCACCATCTGCAGGGCGAGCAGGTTGGCGCGATAATTGATCCTGTGCGGCGGCACGCTGTGGCCTTCGCCGTGGCGAGCGAGAAAGGCGACGCGTTTGCCGGCCAGGGTGCCGACGCGCACAGGGCCCGAGGGCAGGCCGTAGCGGGTTTCCGGGACGTGGCTTTCGACGTCATCAAGCTCGGCGAGCTTGTAGACGCCGGTGCCGCCAATCACTGCGAGTTCGATGTCGCCCATCTCAGTCCTTCAGCGCATAAATAGCCGGCAGGTTGCGGCCCTGCTCGTGGTAGTCCATGCCATAGCCGAACACATAACGATCCGGCACGTCGAGGCCGGCGTAGTCGGCGCGCAGGCCCGGCACGCAGCGGTCGTGGACCTTCACCGCCATCGCCGCGATACGCACGTCGCGCGCGCCCTGCTGCAGGCACCACGTGCGCACGGCCGCGAGCGTGTGGCCTTCATCGACGATGTCATCGACCAGCAACACGCGGCGGTCGCGCAGCGGTGTCGCCGGGCGGTGCTTCCACACCAGTTCGCCGCCGGAGGTGGCGCCGCGATAGCGGGTCGCGTGCAGGTAATCGAATTCCAGGTCGAGCCCGCGCGCGCCCAGCTCCAGCGCCAGCTGCGCGGCGAACGGCAGGCCGCCGTGCATCACCGTCAGGTAGACAGGAACGCTTCCCGCGTAGTCGTTGCGGATGCGCACCGCCATCGTCGCGATCGCGCGTTCGATCGTGGCGCGATCGTGCACGACTTCCGAGTTCGCCAGCGCGGTAGCGAGATCGTGCTGCGTCACGCGACATCGCCCGACAGCCGTGCCTGCGCCGTGCTGTAACGGGCCTCGGCCAACAGCCCATCCCAGCCCATCGCGCCACGCCCGATCAGGCCAGTCAACGCCATCGTGTTGAGCTTGCGCTCGGCGACCGCCGCAAGCGACTCGTCGACCAGTTCCGGATGGCACACCAGCACCACGTCGCAGCCGGCGTCCAGGTGCGCATCGATCCGCGCCTTGACGCCGCCCGCGGAGAACGCCGCGGCCATGCCGATGTCGTCGGAGAACACTACGCCATGGAAACCCATCTCGGTGCGCAGGATGTCGTTGATCCAGCGCGGCGAGTAGCCGGCCGGCTCCGGTGCGACCTGTGGATAGACCACGTGCGCCATCATCACCGCGTCGGCCTTGGCCTGGATGCCGGCGACGAAGGGGACAAGGTCGAGCGCGCGAATCTCGTCGAGCGAACGGTCATCGACTGCGTCATCGAAGTGCGTGTCCTCGAGCACCGAGCCGTGGCCGGGGAAATGCTTCAGCGTTGCCGCCATGCCGGCGGCATGCATGCCGCGCACATAGGCTTTGGTGAATTCGGCGACGATCTGCGGGTCCAGCGAAAACGCACGGTCGCCAATGGCGCGGTTGCCGCGGCCGAGGTCAACCACGGGCGCGAAACTGAGATCGACACCGCTAGCGCGCACTTCGCTCGCCATCAGCCACGCGTGTTCCTGCGCCAGTTCCAGCGCGGCGACCGGATCGCTTGCGTACATGCGGCCGAAGCCTTCCAGCGGCGGCAACGCGCTGTAACCATCGCGGAAACGCTGCACGCGGCCACCTTCCTGGTCGACACAAACCAGTTGCGGCCGCGGCGCGGCGGCGCGGATCGCCTGCGAGAGTTCGGCAACCTGCGCCTTGGAGGCGAAGTTGCGCGCGAACAGGATCACACCGGCGCAGGCATCGTGCTGCAGCCAGTCGCGCTCCTGCGCGTTGAGTTCGGTGCCGGCGACGCCGATCACGAGCATTGCATCACTCCTTCAAGTCCACGACTTGTCGCTCGTCCTCGCGTCATTGCGAGTACGGGCGCCAAGCCAAGGCCAGATTGTAGTAGCCGTCGTTCCTGCGAAAGCAGGGCTTTCGGCAGACGAACGTCTGTCCATCCAGTGCCTTTATCGCGGGATGCAGGCAAAAACGCAAAAGTCGCTGGATCCCTGCTTTCGCAGGGATGACGAGCAAGAGCACACACCTTCACGGCTCAAACATCGCAATCGACTCGACATGTGCGGTATGCGGAAACATATCCATCACCCCTGCCGCACGCAGTTTCCAGCCGCGCTCGTTGACCAGATAGCCGGCATCGCGCGCCAGCGAGGCCGGATGACAGCTGACATAGACGATCCGCTTCAGTCCTTTCAGCGGCAACTGCTTCAGCACCGCGTCGGCGCCGGAACGCGGCGGGTCCAGCAGCAGGCGATCGAAACCCCGTTCCTTGCCGGCATGCCGCATCCAGGTGTGCCCGCGCAGGTCCTGCACGAGGTCGGCGGCGTGGAATTCGACGTTGCCGAGATTGTTGTGCGCTGCATTCTCGCGTGCCCGCTTGATCAATCCGGCATCCCCTTCGACCCCTACCACCTCGCCAGCGACGCGCGCCAGCGGCAGGGTGAAGTTGCCGAGGCCGCAGAACAGATCGAGCACGCGTTCGTCCGGTTGAGCGTCGAGCAGCGACAGCGCGCTGGCGATCATCTTCTGGTTGAGGCCGGCGTTGATCTGGATGAAGTCGAGCGGACGAAACTGCAGCTCCACGTCCCATTGCGGCAATCGGAATGCCAACTTCGGGTTCTCGGGCCACAGCGGGTGCACCGAATCGATGCCACCGGGCTGCAGGTAGATCGCGAAATCGTGCGCCTTCGCGAACGCCACCAGCGCGCTGCGATCGCGTTCGGACAACGGCACCAGATGCCGGAACACCAACGCGATTGTGTCGTCGCCGGCGATGAACTCGATCTGCGGGATCTCGCGGCGCGCCTGCATGCCGTCGACCAGCGCCGCCAGCGCGTCGACCTTGAACCCGATCTGCGGGATCACCGTGTGGCAGATCGACAGGTCGGCGACGAAGCGCGGATCCTGCTCGCGGAAGCCGACCAGGGTCTTGTCCTTCTTCTCCACCCGCCGCACCGAGAATCGACCCTTGCGGCGATACCCCCACGCCATGTCGGTCAGCGGCGGCAGCACCGATTCCGGCGTGACCTTGCCGATGCGTTCCAGGTTCTCCAGCAGCACGCGCTGCTTGGCGTGGATCTGCTTGTCCTCGGCCAGATGCTGCAGGGCGCAGCCGCCGCAAGTGCCGAAGTGCGGGCAGCGCGGATCGACGCGATCCTTTGATGCCTGCAACACTTCCAGCGTCCTGGCCTCATCGAAACTGCGCTGGCGGGCGGTCTGCTGCGCCATGACCGTCTCGCCCGGCAAGGCGCCGGACACGAACACGGTCTTGCCGGGGTTGGCCTGTCCCTCGGGGCGGCGGGCGACGCCGCGGCCGTCGTGACTGAAGTCGACGATCTCGATCTGGAACGGGGTCTGGTCGATGCGGGCCACGGAATCACGGCAATTCGGCAAGCCGCGTATTGTCGCAGATGGCCGCAGCCGGCCCGGACATGCAGACGGCCCGCCGAGGCGGGCCGTCCTTGTGCTGCGTGGCCTTACTTCTGCTTCCAGCCGCCGCCGCTGTCCTGATACCACCAGCCGCTACGCGCGCTGTCGATCCACTGCTTCGCGAACACGCCGCGGATCTGCGACTCCCACTCCGCATGGCCATTGCCGACTGCCACCTCGCGGTACACCGCCTTGCGGTCGCGGTTGTCGTCGGCGACTGCCTGGTTGACCGCGACGCGGTCTTTCAGTTGCAGCTTGGCGGCATCGCGGACCACGACCAGCCCGTCGCTGGTGAAGCCGAGTGCGCCCGCATCGAAGCCCGCACGCAGGCTGGCGTCGAAGCGCGACTCCATGCGGGACTGGATTGCCTGGATCGCCGGCGTCTTGATGGTGATGTCGGGCGTGCCCTGGGCGTAGGCCGGGCTGATGCCGATCAGCATCAAGGGATCAAACCTCCTGGCCATCCCGCCGCCGTCGTTCGGTTTCGGCTGTTCCGGCTGCGCCTTTTGTGCTTCGTCGCCGATCACCTTTTCGACGAACTGCTTGGCCGCTTCCTTGGCCTCGGCGGCCGGGAAGTAGACATTGATCGTCACGCACGCGGTCAACGCGAGTACGGCGGCGATCGGCATTCCCATCCAACGTCTCATCATGGCTCTCCTGTGATGTGGATCATTCAACTCATGGATCATTTGACCACCGGCTTCACTTCGCCTTTGCTCACCGCCGTCAACCGTTCGACCAGCGTTGGCCAGTCGACCAAGCGGTTGAAACCGACCACGGTCAAGCGTGGCAGGCCAGCGCCTTCGACGATAGTAAATCCTGCCGCGGCTGAATGCAGGCCGCCCATCTCGCAGACCTCGTTGGCGAGCTTGCAGGATATGCCGATGCGGCTGTAACCGAAATCCTTGAACAGCCCGATCAGCCGGCTCTGCAGCGTGCTCGTGAACGACGTGTCGCCGACGCTGGAGATGTTCTGCACCGCGCGCTGGCTGATGCGCTGCTTCACCCCGCGCGCGGGCACGGTGTGCAAATCGGCATCGAATGCAGTCGCGGTCCAGTTGACCAGGCGCAAATGGTCGATGCGGCCGTCGAGGCGTCCGGTGATGCTGCCGAAGTCGAATACGCCGGTCAGCGCTTGCAGGTCAAGGTTGTCGAGCACCAGATCGGCGGACAGCGACGGCGCCACCCCGAACGGCCGCTCCATCGACAGCGCCGATGCCCGCACTTCGCCATCGAACAGCTGCAGGGTCAGGCCCCCGTCGAAATCCAGGCGCTCATCCGCATAGCGAGCGGTAGGAATGGTTCCGCTGAGCACGCCCTGGAACGCCGGCCAGCCGAGCGTCTTGGCAAGTTGCCCGATGTCGAGCTTGTCCAGGGTCAGGCCAAACTGCATGCGCATGCTCTCGGCCCCCGTCGGCGGGCGCAAGATCAGACTGTCCAAACGCAAGCTGCCACCGAGCACAGGCACGGTCACGTCGTCGCGCAGATGCAACGCCCCATCACGACTATCGATCGGCAGCGTGGCCGGGCCAAAATCGAGCCCATACAATTGCCCGCTGCGCCAGCGCAGTTCGCCGGACACCGGGGCGCTGGCAGAGAATCGTGGCGTGCCGTTGAGGCCGTCGAAACGAAAACGTCCCTGCGGATCACGCAGGTCGATGTCATGCAGGTTGGCCGCGGCGGCCTGCAGGCGTCCGTCCGCGATCCTGATGTCGGCGTCGAGCGCGCCGGCAAGTTGCAGGTCGGTGAGACCGGACAGCGCCAACCAGCCGGACAGGTAGCGCGCGCCGAGCGGCGACGCATCGTCGCTGCGCAGATGCAGATCGAGATCGCGCAGGTTGGCGTCGCGATCGAAGCCGGCGCTGCCGTCGGCGACCAGCACCTTGCCGTCGCGCCACGCGATGCGCGGCAACTGCCAGCCTTCGCCCGCGCGCTGGCGGCCTTCGACGCGCACCGCGACCGGCGTGGTCGGCAACGCGATGTAGGCGTTCCCCACGAGAAATTCGCCGCCACGCAATTCGCCGTGGACGAGGACGCTGCCCAGTTGCGGCGTCTTGCGGTAGTCGATGGCAAGGCGGCCACCGAGGTTTTCCGCGGCGATGGTGGCGTCGGGCGTATCGAACGCGGCGCCAGCGACGTTCAACGTGCCGGTGACCTGCAAGGGCTTGCGTTTGGGAGCAAGCACGGTCAGGCGGCCATCGAGCGTGCCGGACTTGAGCTTGCCGTCCTTCCACGCTTGCGCCAGCAACGCCTGCGCCCAGGGCAGCGGCACGCGGGTCAGGTCGATGATGGTGGCGTCGGGTGCGGCTGCCTGCCGATGCAGCGCCAGCGTCGCGCGCCCCCGCGACAACGCCGCATCGGTGCTGGCGCTGCCCAGGTCGACCGCCAGACGCAGCGGCGCATTGCGGCCACTGCGCAACTCACCATCGCAGCGCCAGCCGTCGTTGCCATCGCGCTGCAACGGGCATTGCCAGCGCAGGTTGGCAAAGCGATAGCCCATGTCGGGGGTGACGACGCTGCGCGCGGTCAGGACGAGATCACCATGGGTAGCCTGCGCCGGCCAGTCGAGGCGCACGGCGACGCCTTCGAGCGTGGCTACCGCGGTGGTGACCCTTGCGATCTTCGCCTGCAAGGTGCGCGCCGTCGCCGGCATGACGCCGGACAGCCCCAGCAGCAATACCAGCAGCGGTAACATCGGTCGCGACATGCCGGCAGCATACCGATGGAACGCGAGCATCCGATGAACCCGCCACACACGAACGCGCCACGCACGGACCCGCCACGCATCCTGCTGGTCGAGGACGATCCCATCAGCCAGGCGTTCCTCGCTGCCGCGATCGAAACATTGCCGGCAACGGTCGATCGCGCCGACACGCTCGCTGCGGCCCGGATGCTGGCCGCGCAGCGTGCCCATGCGTTGTGGCTGATCGACGCCAACCTGCCCGATGGCCGCGGCACCGACCTGCTCGCACAGTTGCGGGTCAGCTTTCCGGAAACGCCGGCGGTCGCGCACACCGCATCGCAGGATCGACATGAACTCGATGCGCTGATCGCCGCCGGCTTTCTCGAAGTGCTGGTCAAGCCCTTGTCCGCGGCAACGTTGCAGGCGGCGGTCTGTCGCGCGCTCGGCTACGACGCGGCGGTAGTTGTCGCGGGAACGGCAACGTGCGGGAAGTTGCCGTCGTGGGACGACGCGGCCGCGTTATCGGCGTTGAACGGCAAGCGCGAAAACGTGCAGGTGCTGCGCCAACTGTTCCTTGACGAGCTGCCGGCCCAGCGCCAGTCGATCGCTGTCGCCGCTGCCGGTCGCGATGTCGAAGGCATGCGCTTGATCCTGCATCGTTTGCGTGCCAGCTGCTGTTTCGTCGGCGCTGCGCGCCTGGATGCCGCGGTGCGTGCGCTCGAGGCCGATCCACGCTCCAAGCTGGCGCTGCAACGCTTCGACGAAGCCGCTGCGGACCTGCTGGATTTACCCTGACTTCGGCGACCCTGACTTCGGCGGTCGCGGTGCCAGTCGGCCAAGCTCGCCCAGCAGCTCCCACGACCTGAGGCCACGGCCGTCGAGGTGATGGAGCAACACCGGACGCAACGCGCGACGCAATCCGGCCAGATCGGTGCTGTCCGGCTCGCGATCCGCCGCCAGTGCCAGCAGCGCGCGGCCGGTGGCGGCGTCGGCGCGATCCTCGTGGCCGCGATCGCTGAGCAGTCGACGCGGGCCGTGTTCCGGATCGAGCCGGTAACGCGCCGCAGGATCGATCGCACCGCCGTCGCCATCGATATCGAATGCGAAGCCGGAACCGAGCGCATCGAGCAGGTCGCGCTCGAAGCGGCGCAAGGTCCAGCCCAATGAATCCCCGACGCCCAGGCGCACGCGCACCAATCCGTAGGCGGCGAACAGTTCGGGTTGCGGATCGCTGCGCGGCGCCAGCCGCAGCACCAGCTCGTTGACGTAGAACGCAGCCAGCGCCGCTTCGCCTGCGAGCTGCGGCGCGACGTCGAGCGCCTCGGCGGCGCGCAATTGCGCCAGTTCGCCACGCTGCACCGCATCCAGGCGGATCAACTGCAGCGGCTGCAACGCCGCGCGCAGGATGTGGCGCTTCGGCCCCCGCACGCCACGCGCAACCAGGCCGAGGCGGCCATGGTGTTCGCTCAAGACTTCCAGCAGCAGACTGGTCTCGCGCCATGGCCGCGCGTGCAGCACGTAAGCGGGTTCGTTATCGATGCGGATCATGTGAATTGCAGGAGCGCGCCATGCGCGCGATGCTCTTGTCCGTTGGCGTGATGGTCGGGAAAAGCATCGCGCGCATGGCGCGCTCCTACACAATCAATCGTGATAGCCGAGTGTGCGCAACGCGGCTTCGTCGTCCGACCAGCCTTCGCGCACGCGCACCCAGGTCTCGAGAAATACCTTGCGGCCGAACAACCGTTCCATCTGCTCGCGCGCGCGGGTGCCGATCTCGCGCAGGCGTTCGCCGCCCTTGCCGATCACGATCGCCTTCTGGCCATCACGCTCCACCCACACCACCGCGCCGATGCGCAGCAGCGTGCCCGCTTTCATCGACGTGTCCTCGACGAAGCGCTCGACCTCCACCGTGGTCGCGTACGGCAACTCGGCGCCGAGCTGGCGCATCAGCTGCTCGCGGACCAGTTCGCCGGCGAGGAAACGCTCGCTCTTGTCAGTGATCTCGTCTTCGGCATATTGCGCCGGCGCCTCCGGCACCAGTGCCAGCAGGCTGTCGACCAGCGCCTCCAGTCCCTTGCGCTTGAGCGCCGACACCGGATGCACGGCGGCAAAATCGCGACCTTCGCTGACCTTGGCCAGGAACGGCAGCAACGTGGTCTTGTCCTTGGTGCGGTCGATCTGGTTGACCGCGAGCACCACCGGTACGCCGGCGGATTTCAGCGCGTCAAAGGCAAGCGTGTCCTCGTCGTCCCAGCGGCCAGCCTCGATCACCAGCACTGCGGCATCGACGCCTTCCAGCGCGCCGCGCGCGGCCCGGTTCATCCAGCGGTTCATCGCGCGCTTCTGCTCACGATGGATGCCGGGTGTATCGACCAGCAACAACTGGCCGTGTTCGAAAGTGGCGATGCCGAGCAGCCGATGGCGCGTGGTCTGCGGACGGCTGGAGGTGATGCTGACCTTGGCGCCGACCAGCGCGTTGACCAACGTCGACTTGCCGACGTTGGGGCGGCCGATGACGGCGATGTGGCCGCTGCGAAACGATTCGTTGCTCATTGCGCTTTGCTCAAGGTGTTTCGATCCGCTGCAGCGCCGCTTCGGCCGCGGCTTGTTCAGCGGCGCGACGCGAACTGCCGCGGCCTTCAGTGGCCTTCACCGGGTCGCCAAAATTGCAGCCGACGCGGAAGGTCTTGTCGTGGTCGTCGCCGCTTTCCTCGATCAACGCATACACTGGCAGCGGTCGTTGCCGCGCCTGCAGCCATTCCTGCAGTCGTGTCTTGGGATCCTTGCCGACCTGGTGCAGCGGCGGCAACGCCGCCAGCAGCGGCTCAAACCACGGCAGCACGGCGCGACGGCAGGTGTCGAAACCTGCGTCGAGATAGAACGCGGCGACGATCGCCTCGAGCGCATCGGCGAGGATCGAGTCGCGGCGGTGGCCGCCGGATTTCATCTCGCCCGGCCCCAGCGTCAGCCGCGCGCCGAGGTCGAGCCCGCGGGCCACGCCGGCGAGCGCCGATTCGCGCACCAATTCGGCGCGGGCACGGGTCATCGCGCCTTCGTCGGCCTTCGGCCAGCGCAGATAGAGTTGCTCGGCGATCATCAGGTTCAGCAGCGCGTCGCCGAGATATTCGAGGCGCTCGTTGTGCGGAGCGCCGGCGCTGCGATGCGACAGCGCCTGCACCAGCAGGCCCGGGTCGGCGAAGGCATGGCCGCTGAAGGACATGTTGCCTTGGGGCATGTTGCTCTGGGGCATGTCGGGCTGGGCCATGCCATGCCGGTCGCTGCGATCGATCAATCCGGGCCGCGGTTGGTCAGGTTCTCGGTGGCCGAGAATTTGCCGACCACGTCGAGGTTGCCGATGATCGGCTTGCGGAGCTCGTAGTTCACGTCCATCTGCCAGCCGTTGTCGATGCGCTTGATGTCGACGTTCTCCGGCTTGACGTCCTCGGCATAGCTGATGTAGAGCCGGCGGAAGAACAGGTCCTGGATCTTGGCCGGGTCGCGATCGGCGATGCCGGGCTCGGCCTGCAGGCCTTTCAACGCCTGCTTGACGGCGTAGTACTCCGAGTACATCGGGATCAGTTTCATGGCGATGTAGGCGAACAGGCCCACCACCGCCAGGACGATCACGAACCCGATCAGGGTCATGCCGCTTTGCGTACGCTTCATTGCCTTTCCCCTTTGCGACCTGCGTCGATGATATTTGCGTCGATGATGTGGAGCCGGGAGCGCGGATGCGGCCTACGGAATCCGGCTGCCGATCCGGTTGAAGTCCACGCCGCCCGCGCTGCCGTCCCAGTGCATCCACACCAGGAACGCCTTGCCGCGCAGGTTGGCTTCCGGCAGGAAGCCCCAGAAGCGACTGTCCTCGCTATTATCACGATTGTCGCCCATCACGAAATAGTGGCCGGCCGGCACCGTCCATTCACCCTCGCCCTGAATGAAGAACGGCCGATCGTCGCGTTCCAGGACGGGGTGCGGCCGGCCGGGCAGGCCTTCGGTCCGCAGGTTGGCGCCGGTCGCGTCCGCGCCCTGCCCCTTGCCGACATAACGGCCGAGGCTGCGGTACTGCAGCGGCTGGCCGTTCACGTAGACCGTGTCGTCGCGGTAGGCAATGGTGTCGCCGGGCAGGCCGATCACGCGCTTGATCCAGTCCTGGTCTGGATGTTGCGGCGGCTTGAACACCACCACGTCGCCGCGTTTCGGCTCGCCGATGGCGATGAACTTGTGGTTGTTGATCGGCAGCCGCAGGCCGTAGGCGAACTTGTTGACCAGGATGAAGTCGCCGATCAGCAGCGACGGCATCATTGAGCTGGACGGGATCCGGAAGGGTTCGGCGACGAAGCTGCGCAGGCACAACACCACCGCCAGCACCGGGAAGAAAGCCTTGGCATAGTCGACGACGACCGGTTCCCTGGAATCCAGCAGCCCGGCATTCGCGGCGCGGCGTTTGGCGAGGAACAGCTTGTCGAGCAGCCAGACGAGGCCAGTGAACAACGTCAGCACGACCAGTGCGATTTCGAACCATCTCATTGCGATCAACTCTCCGTGACGCGCGTCATTGCGGCAACGGCGCCAGCAAACCGCATGGCGCCGCATCTTGTATGTGCCATTCGCACTACTTGTTATCCATCTGCAACACCGCGAGGAAAGCTTCCTGCGGAATCTGGACCTGCCCGACCTGCTTCATCCGCTTCTTGCCTTCCTTCTGCTTCTCCAGAAGCTTCTTCTTGCGCGTCGCGTCGCCACCGTAGCATTTCGCCAGCACGTTCTTGCGCATCGCCTTGACCGTGGAGCGGGCGATGACCTGCGCACCGATCGCAGCCTGGATGGCGACATCGAACATCTGGCGCGGGATCAGCTCGCGCATCTTCTCGACCAGGTCGCGACCGCGGCGGTCGGCATGGGCGCGGTGGGTGATCAGCGACAGCGCATCGACGCGATCACCATTGATCAGCACGTCCACGCGCACGAACGATCCGGCCTGGAAGCGCACGAACTGGTAGTCGAGCGACGCATAGCCGCGCGATACCGACTTGAGCCGATCGAAAAAGTCGAGCACCACTTCCGCCATCGGCAGTTCGTAACTGATCTGCACCTGGCTGCCGAGATACTGGATCCCGACCTGGCTGCCGCGCTTTTCCTCGCACAGGGTGATCACGTTGCCGACGTAATCGGGCGGGGTCAGGATGTTGGCGCGGATGATCGGCTCGCGGATCTCCTCGACCAGGTTGGCCTGCGGCAGCTTGGCCGGGTTGTCGAGCGACAGGATGCTGCCGTCGGTCTTGAGCACCTCGTAGATCACCGTCGGCGCGGTGCTGATGAGGTTCAGGTCGTACTCGCGTTCCAGCCGCTCCTGCACGATTTCCATGTGCAGCATGCCGAGGAAGCCGCAGCGGAAACCGAAACCCATCGCCTCCGAGCTTTCCGGCTCGAAGCGCATCGCGGCGTCGTTCAGCCGCAACTTCTCCAACGCCTCGCGCAGCGCCGGATAGTCATCGGCGTCGACCGGGAACAACCCGGCGAACACGCGCGGCTGCAACTCCTGGAAACCGGGCAGCGGCTTCGACGCCGGATCGCTGGCCAGCGTCAGCGTGTCGCCGACCGGCGCGCCGTGTACGTCCTTGATCGAGGCATTGATCCAGCCCACTTCGCCGGCACCGAGCTTGGGCAGATCCTTGCGCTTGGGCGTGAACACGCCGACCTTGTCGACCAGATGCGTGCGCCCGGTCGACATCACCTGGATCCTGGTACCCGGCACGATCTCGCCCTGCATGACTCGCACCAGCGAGACCACGCCGAGGTAGTTGTCGAACCAGGAATCGATGATCAGTGCCTGCAGTTTGTCGGTATCGCGCGGCTGCGGCGGCGGGATGCGCTTGACGATGGCTTCGAGCACGTCGACGACGTTGAGCCCGGTCTTGGCCGAGATCGCGACGGCATCTTCGGCATCGATGCCGATCACCGCCTCGATTTCCTTCTTGACGCGCTCGATGTCGGCCGTCGGCAGGTCGATCTTGTTGAGCACCGGCACCACTTCCAGGCCCTGCTCGACCGCGGTGTAGCAGTTGGCGACCGACTGCGCTTCGACCCCTTGCGCAGCATCAACCACCAGCAGCGCGCCTTCGCACGCGGCCAGCGAACGGCTGACCTCGTAGCTGAAATCGACGTGGCCGGGGGTGTCGATGAAGTTGAGCTGATAGGTGACGCCATCCTTCGCCGTGTACGGCAGCGAGACCGACTGCGCCTTGATGGTGATGCCGCGCTCGCGCTCGATCGGGTTGGAGTCGAGCACCTGCGCCTCCATCTCGCGAGCTTCGAGGCCGCCGCAAAGCTGGATGATGCGGTCGGCCAGGGTCGACTTGCCGTGGTCGACGTGGGCGATGATCGAGAAGTTGCGAATATTCCGCATTGAATTTCGCATTGAATCTGGTTGCATCGAACCTGGCCGCGTGCGGCGGCGCATGCGCTGCGCCGCGGGTGTCGTGGTGAACACGGCATTATCGCACGCCGTCCGCTGCAGCCGGGCGGAACGCGCCCTTGCATGGCACGCCGGATGGACGCGACGCGATGATTGCCATCGCGCCGCATCGTTGGTTATTGGTCGCCGTCGATGCGCGGCGTCACCGCGACGAATTGGGTGGCGCCGCCGCGGCGCACCAGCAGCATTACCGTCTGCCCGGCCTTGGCCTTGCGCAGTTCGCGATCAAGTGCGGCCGGACCGTCGACCGCGGCGCGGCCGACCGAGAGGATCACGTCGCCCGGCTGCACGCCGGCGTTGCGTGCGGCCAGGCCCTCGACCCGGGCGATGGCGACGCCCTCGCCCGGCTTCAGGCCCAGCTGCTTGCGTTCGCCGGCGTCCAGCGCCTGGCCGACCAGACCGAGCGGATTGGACGCAGGCGCCGCCGGTGCCCGCGCATCGGGCGAGGCCGAGGCGGCGATGTTCTCGTCGAGCCGGCTCAAGGTGACATCGAACTCGCGCGACTTGCCTTCACGCAGCACGGTCAGCTTCGCGTGCGCGCCGGGCGTCATCGCCCCGACCAGCGGCGGCAGATCGCTGGAATCGTTGATCGGCGTGCCGTTGAGAGTGCGAATGACGTCGCCGACTTCGATCCCGGCCTTTTCCGCGGGACTTCCTGCGACGACTGCGGCAACCAGCGCACCACGCGTATCGGGCAGACCCAGGCCGTTGGCATTCTCGTAGTCGATCTGCTGCACCTGCACGCCGATCTGACCGCGGCTGACCTTTCCGGTCGCCTTGAGCTGTTGCACCGCGCCCATCGCGGTGTCGATCGGGATCGCGAAACTCACGCCCATGTAGCCGCCGGAGTTGCTGAAGATCTGCGAGTTGATGCCGACGACTTCACCGCGCGTGTTGAGCAGCGGACCACCGGAGTTGCCGCGGTTGATCGCGACATCGGTCTGGATGAAGGGCACGTAGCGCTGGTCGGCGTAGGGATTGCTGCGCCCGACCGCGCTGACGATGCCGGCAGTGACCGAATGATCGAGCCCGAACGGCGAACCGATCGCGACGACCCACTGCCCCGGTCGCAGCGACTTGGAATCGCCCAGCCGCAACGCCGGCAGGCCATTGGCGGCGATCTTCAGCAGCGCCACGTCCGACTGCTCGTCGCTGCCGACGACCTTGGCGGTGAATTCGCGCCGATCCGACAGCCGCACCTTGACCTCGTCGGCGCCGTCGACCACGTGATGGTTGGTGAGCACGTAACCATCACCGGAGATGATGAATCCGGTGCCGATCGACATGCCCTGGTGCTCGTCGGGCGCCTGCGGCATGCCGGGCGTGTCCGGCATGCCTGGCATTCCGGGGCCGAAGAAGCGCCGAAACATTTCCGGCAGTCCATCTTCGTCCGGCATCTGCGCCTGCGCCTGTTGCCCGGTGGCATGCCCGCCGATGATGGCCTCGACATTGACCACGCCGGGACCGACCTGGTCGACCAGATTGGTGAAATCAGGCAACCCGACCACCATCTGCGGCGCCGGGGATGGCGCTTGCGCGGTGGCAACGGGAAGCACCACGGCGGTGGTCGCGGCCACGGTCACGGCAACCAGGGCCAGCGCGCGCGCATGCGTACGGATTGAAGCAGTCATCGAAGCGTTACCTCGACAAGCCAGGAAAAACCGGGGGAGACGGACAGGCAGCGATCGCTCCGCGAGCACTACCGGGCCGGGTCACGGAATCTGGCTGCCGTCATCACGCGCCGCAGGATCGGCATGCGTGGCCGCAGCGGACACACCGGCCGCCAGCCGCGGCGCAAACGGGTAGAAGGACGGCGACGTGGCGGCGCTGCTGCCGTAGTCGACGGTGAACGCACCGCTGGCCGGGGCGTTGGGCAACAGCGCACGCGGCCAAGGGCGGCTCGGCAGGGTTGTGTTGGGGGCGAACGGATTGATGACAGCGCCGGCTGCCACGGCCGGCGCGTTGACCGGCGTACCGCCGGCGATCGCGACCTGGCTTTCAGCGCCGCGCGCCGACGTGCGGAACGCGGCGCGCTGGCTCTGTCCGCGCGAACGACGCGCAGCGACGCGACGCGGTACGTCGGCGACCGCCATCGCCGCCGCGAGTTGGGTGGCGGTGTCGGGTGCCGGCGTAGCCGTGACCGGCGCGGTCGCGGGCGCCGCCGCCACGATCCGGGACGGTGCCTGGACAGTCATTGGCGTGTCCGGCGTCTGCCGGGCCACGAACAAAGCCATCATCGCGACCGAAGCTGCGAGCGCGGCACCGCCGCCCCAGCGCGCCCAGCTGCTGGCACCGATGCCGCGCCGTGCCGGCGCGGCGGTATCGGTGGCAATCGCGCGCGCCACCCGTTGCGAAAAATCCGCCGGCACCAGCATGCTGGCCCGGCCACGCATGACGTCGCCGCACAGCTGCCAGCGGGTCCAGCAGCCGGCGAGTTCCTCGTCGTGCTGCAGGCGACGCAGCAAAAAACGCGCCTCGTCCGGCGACAACGCGCCATCCATCAGCGCCGAGAGCTGCAGCCGATTGTGGTCGAGGATTCGCTCGCCAGCTTGCTCGGCCGGCTGGTTGTCGTTTGCGGGCGTCATCGCGTTGCGCGCTCCCGGGTTGTCTGGGTGTCCATCAGCGGGCGCAGTTCGGTATCGATCGCCTCGCGGGCACGGAAGATGCGCGAGCGCACCGTGCCGATCGGGCAGTCCATCCGTTGTGCGATCTGTTCATAGCTCAAGCCGTCGACCTCGCGCAGGGTGATCGCCTGCCGCAATTCCTCCGGCAACCCTTTGACCGCGCGCATCACGGTTTGTTCCAGCTGCTGGCGCATCAGTTCACGTTCCGGGGTGTCGTTGTCGCGCAGGCGCAGGCCGGATTCGAACTGGGCCGCATCCTCGACGTCGATGTCATCGGTGGGCGGACGGCGGTGTTGCGCGACAAGATGGTTCTTCGCTGTGTTCACGGCAATCCGGTGCAGCCACGTATAGAACTGCGCATCGCCGCGAAAATTCCCCAGCGCGCGATAGGCGCGCAGGAAGGTTTCCTGGGCGACATCCTGACACTCGCTCCAGTCGGAGATGTAGCGCCCGATCAATGCCGCGATCCGGTGCTGGTACTTGCGTACCAGCAGGTCGAACGCCGCACTGTCGCCGCGCTGCACGCGCTTGACCAGATCAACATCCAGTTGTTGGGACAGCTCAACTTCGGCCATGCCGCGCCGGCACTCCTGCAGGTCGGCCCAGCTTCATAGCCGGGCAGTGGGACAACGTCGGGACGGAAAAGTTCACCCGACAGACTTAATGGGGGCGCCATTGACGGCAATCAAATGCGCCCCGGATCATACTGGCTCACCCGTACTGTGTCGGATGGTGCTTTATGACAGCAGGCTCCATGATCGCTGGCCTTGACGGACTTCGCTTCCAGCACTGGCAGGTCGAGTCCCGCACCGACGGCGTCGTGCTCGTCACCATCGACCGTGCCGGGCAATCGATCAATGCATTGTCGCAGGACATGCTGATCGAGTTCGGGCAATTGCTGGAACGGCTGCAGATCGACCCGCCCAAGGCGGTGGTGATCCGCTCCGGCAAGGCGTCGGGCTTCGTCGCCGGCGCCGACATCAAGGAGTTCCAGGAGTTCGACGCCAGGGGCACGGTCAAGGATGCGCTGTTCCGCGGGCAGCAGACGCTGCAACGGCTCGCCGAGTTGCCCTGCCCCACGGTCGCAGCGATCCACGGTTACTGCATGGGCGGCGGCACCGAACTGGCGCTGGCCTGCCGTTATCGCGTCGCCTCGAATGATCCGTCGACGCGGATCGGCCTGCCGGAAGTGAAACTCGGCATCTATCCGGGCTGGGGCGGCAGCGTGCGCCTGCCGCGACTGGTCGGCGCGCCGGCCGCAATGGACCTGATGCTGAGCGGGCGCACGTTGTCCGGATCGGCGGCGAAGACGATCGGCCTGGTTGACAAGGTCGTCGATGCGCCAATGCTGGTCGATGCCGCGGTCGAGCTCGCGACGAAGGGCACGACGCGACCGTTCAAGCAGCGCGTGATGGCTTGGGCGACGAACTGGTGGCCGCTGCGGCAGATCCTTGCGCCGATGCTGGTCAAACAGATCGCGCGCAAGGCGCCGAAGGTGCATTACCCGGCACCGTATGCATTGATCGACACCTGGCGCCGCGCCGGCGGCGGCATCCAGTCGCAACTGGCGGCCGAACGCAGGTCGGTGGTGAAACTCGCCGGCACGCCGACCGCGCACAACCTGATCCGCGTGTTCTTCCTGCAGGAGCGACTCAAGGGCCAGGGCGGCAAGGCCGCTGCCGACAAGAGCGTGGGGATCAAGCGCGTGCACATCGTCGGCGCCGGCGTGATGGGCGGCGACATCGCCGCGTGGTCGGCTTACAAAGGGTTCGAGGTGACGTTGTCGGATCGCGAGCAGGGTTTCATCGACGGTGCGCTCACCCGCGCGCAGGCACTGTTCGCGAAGAAGATCAAGGACGACAGCAAGCGTCCGGCCGTGGCCGCGCGACTGAAAGGGGATCTCAACGGCGATGGCGTGCCCGATGCCGACCTGGTGATCGAGGCCATCGTCGAGCAGGCGGACGCCAAGCGCGCGTTGTATGCGCAGGTCGAGCCGCGGATGAAGGCCGGCGCGCTGCTGACGACGAACACCTCGTCGATTCCGCTGGCCGAACTGCGCGGCCACATCCAGCGCCCGGCGCAGTTCGCCGGCCTGCACTACTTCAATCCGGTGGCGTTGATGCCGCTGGTGGAGATCATCCACCACGACACGATGGCGCCGGACACTCTGCTGCGCCTGGCCGCGTTCTGCAAGGCGATCGACAAGCTGCCGGTGCCGGTCGCCGGCACGCCCGGCTTCCTGGTCAACCGCGTGCTGTTCCCGTACATGCTGGAAGCCGCGACCGCATTTGCCGAAGGCATTCCCGGCGTCGCGATCGACAAGGCCGCAACCCGGTTCGGAATGCCGATGGGGCCGATCGAACTGATCGACACCGTCGGCCTGGATGTCGCGGCGGGCGTCGCGAAGGAGCTGGCCCCGTTCCTCGGCCTGAATGTGCCCGATGCGCTCGCTGCGCCGCCGGAATCCGGCAAGCGCGGCAAGAAGGACGGGCAAGGCCTGTACAAGTGGGCCGACGGCAAGCCGATGAAACCGGAATTGCCAAAGGACTACCAGGCGCCGGCCGACCTTGAAGATCGCCTGATCCTGCCGCTGCTCAACGAGGCCGTCGCCGCGCTGCACGACGGCGTGGTCAGCGATGCCGACCTGCTCGACGCCGGCGTCATTTTCGGCACCGGCTTCGCCCCATTTCGCGGCGGCCCGATCCAGTATATCCGCGACACGGGTGCCGACGCGCTGGTCGCGAAACTGCAGACCTTGCAGGCGCGTTATGGCGATCGGTTTGCGCCACGGCTGGGGTGGGATTCGCCCGCGCTGCGCGTTTGATCCGTCATTCCGGCGAAAGCCGGACAAGCGCGAAGCGCGCAGATCGTCCGAAGGACGACCCGAAGGGCGAGCGGAGCGAGTCATCTGTTTCCTTCTCCCGTTCGCGGGAGAAGGAAAACAAAACAACGCAGTGACTTACATCGTATGCGTCGGCTTGTCCGCGCCGAGCGTCCCGGCCAGCAGCGTCTCGATCTTGCTCTTGATCGCGTCGCCCTCGTTGCTGTCGGCGAACTGCACGCCGATGCCGGCGGTACGGTTGCCCTGCGCACCGGTCGGCGTAACCCAGATCACCTTGCCGGCGACCGGCAGGCGCTCGCCGGACTCGGGCAGGGTCAGCAGCAGGAATACCTCATCGCCGAGAAAATAACGCCTCGTCGTCGGCACGAAGATGCCGCCGTTCTTCAGGTACGGCATGTAGGCGTTGTACAGCGCCGCCTTGTCCTTGACTGCCAGCGACAGGATGCCCTGGCGTGCGCCGCCCGCGTTTGCCGACATCAGCAAGCTCCCCCGATCATCCCCTGACTCTCCCTGCGGTCCCGGCGTCCACGTTCTCGCGCCAGGCCAACAACAATTCCGCGACCGCGAGGTCGGCGCGCACCGTGGTGCGCAACAACGCGCGGGTGCGGTTGGCGGCATCGAACCACGTCGCCAGCCTGCGTGTTCGCAATGGATCGGTCAAGTTGCCGGCCTCGGCGAGCGCCTGGTCGGCTGCAAAACGCAAACGCAGCCCGGCGTGTTCATCGGCCACCCAGCGCTGCGCGGTTTCGACCACCGCGCCATCACCACGGGCGAGTTTGCCGAGATCGATGGCGACGTCGCGCCGCAGTTGCAGGCCACCATCGCGCAGCCAGGCATCGGCGAGGCCGGGATGCCCGCGTGCGGCATCCAGTGCCTCGTTCGCGGCCTTGTCGGCATGGCCCTGCCCACGCAGCCATGCGCGCGCTTCGTCCTGCGGCGGCAGGCGGAATTCCAGTTTCTGGCAACGGCTGCGGATCGTCGCGGGCAGCCGCGCGGGCTCGGCGGCGAGCAGCCACAGGTAGCGGCCCGGATGCGGCTCCTCCAGGGTCTTGAGTAACGCATTGCAGGCGGCGTGGTTGATCGCATCGGCGGGATCCAGGATCACGACCTGTGCACCGCCATACTGCGGCGTCAACGCGAACTTCTCCGACAGCGCGCGGATCTGTTCGATCACGATCTCGGTGCGTAGCCGCGTGCCTTCCTTGTTCAGGATGAAGGTGACGACGCCGAAATCCGGATGTGTGCCGGCGGCGAACAACTGGCAACTGCGGCAGTGGCCGCAGGATTCGCCATCGGCTCGCCGCTCGCGGCACAGCGCGCGCCGTGCCAGTCGCTCCGCCACTGCCCGCTTGCCGATTTGCGCCGGGCCGCACAGCAGCAATGCATGGCCGAGGCGGCCGCTGTCGAGCGCGGCTGCCGCATGGTCGTAGGCGCGTTGCTGCCACGGCGACAATGCAGCCATGACGGCGCTCATGTCGACGCCTGCTGCCATGCGCGCAGGTGCGCCACCGCATCCGCCGCGACGGCTTCGACCGATCGCGCGGCATCGATCACGCGGAAGCGTTCCGGCTCGGCGGATGCGCGCGCAAGAAACGCCGCACGCACGCGTTCGAAGAAATCATCCTGCTCGCGTTCGATCCGGTCCGGATGGAGGTCGCGGCCGCGGGCGCGATCGCGGCCCTCGCTCACACCGACATCGAGCAGCAACGTCAGACCCGGTTGCAGGCTCACCACACCGCGTTCGAGTTCAGTGATGAAGCCGGAATCGAGCCCACGCCCGCCGCCTTGGTAGGCGTAGCTGGAATCGGTGAAACGGTCGCTGATCACCCAGGCGCCGCGCGCGAGCGCCGGCCGGATGGTTTCGCGCACATGTTGCGCGCGCGCGGCGAACATCAGCAGCAGCTCGGTTTCCGCAGCCGGCGCTTCGTGATGGGGGTCGAGCAGCAGCCCGCGGATTTGCTCGGCCAGCGGCGTGCCGCCGGGTTCGCGGGTGCTGACGACCTCGCAGCCGCTTTCCTGCAGCGCCACGCGCAATGCATTGAGCACGGTGGTCTTGCCCGCACCCTCGCCGCCTTCCAGCGAGATGAAATGAGGATGTGAGGGCAGCGGCTGCGTTGCGAATGCTGTCATTGTGGATGCAGTCATTGCGACTGCTGCTGTTGCTGACGATAGCGCAGGAGGTAACTGCGTACCGCCGCTTCGTGTTCGGCCAGCGAGCGCGTGAAAGCATGACGGCCGCTGCCATCGCCGAGCGCGACGAAATACAACGCATCGCCCGCGGCCGGATGCGTCGCAGCCTGCAGCGCGGCCACGCCGGGCATCGCGATCGGCGTCGGCGGCAGGCCGGCGCGGGTATAGGTGTTGTACGGCGTGTCTGCGAGCAGGTCGGTCTTGCGGATGTTGCCGGCGTAGTTCGCGCCCATGCCGTAGATCACGGTCGGATCGGTCTGCAGTTTCATGCCCAGCTGCAGCCGGCGCACGAATACGCCGGCGATTGCGGGACGCTCCTCGGCAATCCCGGTTTCCTTCTCGACCACCGACGCCAGCGCCAGCGCCTCGTCCTGCGACTGCAGCGGCAGTCCCGCCGCGCGCGCCTTCCATGCCGCGTCCAGCGCCTTCTGCATCGCAGCATAGGCGCGCTCGAGCACCTCGCGATCGCTGTCGCCGCGGGTATAGACGTAGGTCTCCGGCAGGAAGCGACCTTCTGGATGCTGGCCGGCATGCCCGAGCGATTTCATCAGCGCGGCATCGTCGAGCTGCGCGGATTCGTGCACGAGAAGTTGCGCCCTGGCCAGCGCCGCGCGCAGTTCGCGGATATTCCAGCCTTCCACGATCGTGAAACGATGGCTGATGACCTTGCCATCGCGCATGTGCTGCAACAGCATCCGCGGCGTGGTGTCGGGGTCGAGTGCGTATTCCCCGACCTGCAGCCTGCCGGCGGCGCCAAGTTGCCGGGCCAGCGCCTGCCACTGCAGCTTCTCGAGATTGCCCACGCCCGCGGCGCGCAGCTTGCGCAGCACCAGCGGCAGCGAATCGCCGGATTCGACCAGCAGCGTCTGGCCCGGCTGCAATCCGGCGAGCGGCGTATCGGCGAAGCCCAGATAGCGGTTGATGCCCCAGTAGCCGAGCGCGCCGGCCAACAGCGCGGTGACCACGAACAGCAATCCGAAGCTGCGCTTGCGTTTGGCTGGACTCACGAGACCTCCGCGTCGATGGCGAATCCGGGGTGGGTTTGCGCCAGCTGCCGCCGGGCCGCAGCCACCGCCGGATGCGATGGCCACGTATGCGCCCCGAGTCGGGCGACAGTGAGGATACCGCGCACCGCATTGCACAGGAAAATCGCATCGGCGGTTTCGACCTGCGCCATCGACAACCGCCCCTCGCGCGCCTGCAGCAGCGGCAACAGGTGTGCACGGCAGATGCCGGCGACGCCGCAACGATCGATTGTCGGCGTCCACCAGAGATCGTCGCGCAACACGAACAGGTTGGCGGCGGTGGCGCAGACGACGTCGCCGTCGCTGCTGCGCATCAGGCCTTCATCCGCATCCCGGTCCGGTGCTAAGGGATCGTCCCATTCGGCGCGCGCCAGCACCTGCTCGAGCCGGTTGCAGTGCTTGATCCCGGCCAGCGCCGGCTGCAGCGCCAGGTGCGTCTCGCACCAGCGCATGGCCAACCCCTCATGCCTCGACTGCTCCGGTAATACGTGTCGCAACAAGACCCAGGTCGGCAAACCATTCACCGGCGACGCGTAACCGCGGTCGCCACCGCCCCGCGTCACTATCAACTTCAGCACGCCGTCGCCATGGTCATCGAACAATGCCCTGGCTTCGCTGCGCACCTGCGCTTCGTCCGGCAACGGCGTCCGCAACCGCTGCGCGCCACGCTGCAGCCGCGCCCAGTGCGCATCCCACCATGGCGCATCGCCGGCATGTACGCGCATCGTCTCGAACAGGCCGTCGCCATAGGCGACGCCGCGATCATCGGCGGGGATCGCATCGACCCGCCGATCGCCGACGAAGACGCGCGCCGTCATCCGGCGACTCCAAGCGCGCGCAGCATGCCGCGCGCCTTGGCGCGGGTCTCGTCGAGTTCGCGCTGCGGATCGGAGTCGATGACGATGCCGGCGCCGGTGCGGAAGCGCAGCCAGCTACCACCAGACATGCTGCCCTCGACCTCGGCGCTGCGGATCAGGATGTTGAGGTCGAGATCGCCATCGCGGTTGAGCCAGCCGAACGCGCCGGTGTAGGCGCCGCGGCCCGCCTGCTCCAGCTCGGCAATGATCTGCATGCAGCGCACCTTGGGGCAGCCGGTGATGGTGCCGCCGGGAAACACCGCGCGAATCACCTCGCCCGGCGTCGCGTCGGCGCGCAGGCGCCCGCGCACGTTGCTGACGATGTGATGCACGTGCGCATAGCTCTCGACCGTCATCAGTTCGTCGACCTCGACGCTGCCCGGCGTGCAGACGCGGCCGAGATCGTTGCGCTCCAGGTCGATCAGCATCACATGCTCGGCGCGCTCCTTAGGGTTGCCGACCAGGTCGCGAATGCGCGCGGCATCGTCGTCGCCTTCGAAGCGCGGGCGAGTGCCCGCGATCGGCCGCGTTTCCACGGTGTCACCGCGCACCGACACCAGCCGCTCCGGGGAGGCGCTGACCACTGCCCAGCCGTTGCCGGCGAACAACCCGGCGAACGGCGCCGGATTGGCTTCGCGCAAGCGTGCGTGCAATGCGGCCGGATCGCATGGCGCGTCGAAATGCGCCTGCCAGCCACGTGAAAGGTTGGCCTGGAACACATCGCCTGCGGCGAGATAGTCGAGGATCCGGCCGACACCATCGACAAAGCGCTGCGGCGTGTCTTCGACCAGCACCGAAGGCGCGATCCACGGCGGCAATGGCGACGATGCGCGCGCCGCATCGCAGTCCGCGACGATCCGTTCGATCCATGTCTCCTGGCCGGCTTCCGCCACGACGACGCATTCGCCGCTGGCATGGTCGCGCAGCAACGCTGCGGGACAACGCAAGGCCATGGCGATGGGCAACGCGTCGTTCGCGGGTGGCAGCTGCAACACCGGCTCGACCTGCGCCGCGAGCTCGTAACCGAGAAACAGCGCCCAGCCGCCGCGGAACGGCCAGCGCGGTTCCTCGCGTGGCGTGCGCTGCGCGCGCCATGCGCGATCGAGCGCAGACAGGAAATCGCCTGCGACCGCACTGCCATCGCCACGCCGGGTGATGCCGTCGCCAGCGAGCGACAGCGATTCGCCATTGCTGGCCAGCAGCAGGTCCCAGCGTCCCTGCGCGGTGCCGGAGGCGACCGATTCGAGCAGCACCGGGTATCGCGTCGGCGCCCACCGATGCAGGTCGAGCAGATCGATCGCGGCCGGCAGCGGGCGGGTGACGAGCATGCGCCCGTCCCGACTCAGGCGCGTCGGAAGATCAGGGTGCCGTTGGTGCCACCGAAGCCGAACGAGTTCGACATCGCGATCTCGACCTGGTGCTCGCGCGCGGTGTGCGGCACGTAGTCGAGGTCGCAGCCTTCGGACGGATGATCCAGGTTGATCGTCGGCGGGATCACGCCGGTGTGCAGTGCCAGTGCCGAGAACACCGCCTCGACGCCGCCGGCCGCGCCAAGCAGATGTCCGGTCATCGACTTGGTCGAACTGATCATCGTCTTGTATGCCGCGTCGCCGAGCGCGGTCTTGATCGCCATGGTCTCGGCAAGGTCGCCGGCCGGGGTCGAGGTACCGTGCGCGTTGATGTAACCGATCGCGGCGGCATCGATCGCGGCGTCCTTGATCGCGTTGCGCATGCAGCGCGCCGCGCCGTCGCCGCTCACGCTGGGCGCGGTCATGTGGAAGGCGTCGCCGCTCATGCCGAAGCCGACGAGTTCGCAATAAATGCGTGCGCCGCGCGCCTTGGCGCGTTCGTATTCCTCCAGCACCAGGATGCCGGCGCCGTCGCCCATGACGAAGCCGTCGCGATCCTTGTCCCACGGCCGCGAGGCCTTTTCGGGTTCGTCGTTGCGCGTCGACAGCGCCTTCATCGCGCAGAAGCCGCCGACCGAGGTCGGCGTGGTCGCGTATTCGGCGCCGCCGGCGATCATCGCGTCGGCCTCGCC
Organism: Luteimonas sp.; assembly: GCA_035543275.1. Classification (GTDB taxonomy): domain Bacteria; phylum Pseudomonadota; class Gammaproteobacteria; order Xanthomonadales; family Xanthomonadaceae; genus Cognatiluteimonas. Next base: position 33,901 of record DASZZT010000006.1, read on the forward strand.
ATACTGGATCATGCGCATCGCCAGGCCGATGTTGTGGGTGGCGGTGGTGCAGGCGGTCACGACGGCGATGTTGGGGCCCTTGGCGCCGGTCAGGATCGACACCTGCCCGGCGATCATGTTGATGATCGTGCTGGGCACGTAGAACGGCGAGATCTTGCGCGCGCCGCCCTCGGCGTACTTGAGCGTGGTTTCCTCGATGCCCTTGAGCCCGCCGATGCCGGCGCCGATCGCCACGCCGATGCGTTCGGCATCGCTGTCCGCGATCTCGAGCCCGGCGTCGCGGACCGCCATCAGCGACGCGGCGACACCGTAGTGCACAAAGGGATCCATCTTCTTGACGTCCTTCGGCGCGAACCACGCCGAGGGATCGAAACCCTTGACCTCACCGGCGATCCGGGTCGGGAATGAGGACGCATCGAAATGGGTGATCGGGCCGATGCCAGAGCGACCATTGATGATGCCTTCCCAACTGCTGTCCAGATCGTTTCCTACCGGCGACAGGATGCCCAGACCGGTGACGACTACACGCCGATGTATTGCTGGACGCTTGGACATGTCCGCACTCCCTACCGTTGGATCTGATGTTGTTTGGATCTGGGTGCTTGGATCTGGTGCTTGGATCCGGTGTTCTCTACAAATGCGCAGGGCCGCGAATGCGGCCCCGGCGTTTCACCACACGCGAAGGGTTACGCCTTCACGTGCACTTTGACGTAATCGATCGCCTGCTGCACCGAGGTGATCTTCTCGGCTTCCTCGTCCGGGATCTCGCACTCGAATTCCTCTTCGAGCGCCATCACCAGTTCGACGGTGTCGAGCGAGTCGGCGCCGAGATCGTCGACGAACGAAGCGCTGTTGGTGACGTCTTCTTCCTTGACGCCCAGTTGTTCGATCACGATCTTCTTGACGCGTTCTTCGATGCTGCTCATGGGTGTTCGCTCCTCCGGGCACAGTTCAGATGGATAGTGTAAGGGAAAGCCGGGGCAGCCGCGACGCACGACATTGCCCTTGCCATTCAGGGGCCTGGGCGCTGGTTCCGACAGCTACGGCATGCCCTTCTACGGCATGTACATGCCGCCGTTGACATGCAGGGTTTCGCCGGTGATGTAGGCCGCCGACGGGCCGGCGAGGAAGGCCACCGCGCGGGCGATGTCGGCCGGCTCGCCGAGTCGGCCGAGCGCGATCTGGCCGATCAGTCCCGCACGCGCCGCTTCCGGCAATGCCTTGGTCATGTCGGTGTCGATGAAGCCCGGCGCGACGACGTTGACGGTGA
>DASZZT010000007.1:0-2085 GCA_035543275.1 Luteimonas sp.
CGGCCGACAAGGCGATGGCGACGTGGCGGGTGCCGATGATCGACGCCAGCCGTGGATTGCCGGGATTCCTCTCGCGTTCCTGGTAGATGCTCTCGACCACCACCACCGCGTTGTCGACCAGCATGCCGACCGCGAGCAGCAGGCCCATCATCGACAGGATGTTGAGGGTGACACCGGCGAAGTACATGAAGCCCAGCGTCATCACGAAACAGATCGGGATCGCCAGCGTGACCATCAGCGTCGACGGCCAGTGGCGCAGGAAGAAGAACAGCACCGCGATCGACAGCAGCAGGCCGATGCCACCGGCTTCGGCCAGGCTCAGCAACGAGGTGGTGACATTGTCGCCCTGGTTGTCGATGACCTTGACCTGGATGCCGCTGAGCGCGGGTTCCGCGCGGATCTTGTCGACTTCCTTCAGCGCGTTGCTCGACACCTCGACCAGGTTCGCGTCGCGCTCCTTGAAGATGTCCAGGCCGACCGCCGGGCGGCCGTCCAGGCGTCGCCCGTAGTCCATGCGCGCCGGCTTGAGGCGGACCTCGGCGATGTCACCCAGGCGCACGCCGCTGGTGCCGATCACCAGGTTGCTCAGTTGTTGCAGGTCGGTGATCTCGCCGACCGGTTGCACGCGCAGGCGGCGGCCGCCGTCGTCGACCACGCCCGCCGACACCGAGAAGTTCACCGCCTGCAAGGTGCGCGTCAGGTCGTTGAGGCTGATGTTGTGCGCGCTGAGCCGGTCCGGTGCGATCGCGATCTCGACTTCATTCGGCGGTGCACCCGACACCTCCACGCGCGCCACGCCGGGGATGCGCTCGATCCGGCGCTTGAACTCGCGCTCGATCAGGTCGTAGGCACCGGTCAGGTTCTGGGTGTCGCTGGCCAGCCGCACGCGCAACACCGGCTGGTCGCCGGTGTCGATCTTCAACACGAAGTAGCGCTGCAATTCCTCGGGCAGTTCGTCGCGGATGGCGTCGATGCGTTCGCGCGCTTCGGACGCTGCGATGGCGACGTTGCGCTCCCAGTCGGTAAAGACCACCAGCAGGTCGGCACCATTGGCGCGTGCGGTGCCTTCGGTACGCTTGATGCCGGACATCGTCGACATCGCTTCTTCCACCGGCCGCAGCACGGTGCGCTCGACCTCTTCGGGCGTCGACCCCGTGTAAGGCAACTGCACGAAGATCAACGGCGGGGTGACCGACGGAAAGGACTCCAGCGGCAACCGCACCGCCGCGATCAGGCCGATCACGAACAGCGATACGAACAGCATCACTGTTGTCACCGGCCGCTTGATGCTGAGTTCGGCAATGCTCATGCGTGCAGGTTCCTGACCCGTGCCCCGTTCATGCCTGGCGCGTTCATGCCTGGCGCGTTCATGCTTGTCCCGATTCGGTCAACGGGGCCTGCTCGCCTTCGATGCTGGCCACAACAGCCTGGTGGTCGCGGCGCGCACGGCGGCCACGTTCGCGGTAGTACTCGTCCGCGCGTCGGTCGAGCAGGTCGTACACCACCGGGATCACCACCAGCGTCAGCAAGGTGGAGACCAGCAGGCCGCCGATCACCGTGATCGCCATCGGCGAACGTACCTCGGCGCCCTCGCCCACCGCGATCGCCAGCGGCAGGAAACCGAACAGCGTGCACAGCGTGGTCATGGTGATCGGCCGCAGGCGCGAGCGCGCGCCTTCGATCAGCGCCTCGTGCTTGGCGATGCCCTGCTCGCGCAACTGGTTGACCTTGTCGATCAGGATGATTGCGTTCTTGACCACCAGTCCCACCAGCAGGATCAGGCCGATGAACACCACCACCGACACGGTCGAGTTGGTCAGCAACAGCGCCAGCACCGCGCCGACCAGCGCCAGCGGAATGGTGAACAGGATCACGAACGGATGCAGCAACGATTCGAACTGCGATGCCATCACCAGGTACACCAGGAAGATCGCCAGGCCGAACGCGAATAGCAGCGACTGCACCGACTCGGCCAGTTCCGCGCCCTGCCCGCCGATGTGCATGCCAATGTCGGTACCCAGCGGTTGCGCGGCAACCATATCGCGCACTTCCTGCACCGCACCACCAAGGTCGATGTCGCGCAGG
>DASZZT010000008.1:0-19664 GCA_035543275.1 Luteimonas sp.
CCAGCGAACTGTTCGCCGATCAATCGCAACGCGGTCTCGCCGCCACCGATCAGGTCGCAATGCCGGATCGCGTAACCATCCATCGCGCTGTTGTCGAACGGCGGCAGCGGCATCGACGCGACCACGTCCTGCGCCAGCACGCGACCATGTGTGCGCGACAGCGCAAGCCGTTCGCTGTCAAGTGCCTGCTCCGCAGCGATGCGGGCGATGATCGCGCGGGCGTTCTCGAACAACAGGTTGGTCGGGAAATCCGTCATGGCACTGCAATGCCCGCAGCCGTAAGGTCAGCCGGCGTGTTGAGATTGCCGAAGCGTACGCCGGTAAAGTGCACGCGGGCCATCTCCAGCCGGTCCTGCAACGCATGCACGGCGTGGTCGCCGACCAAGAGTACGGCAGAGGCGGCATCACGCAATTTGTCCGTCCGCCACAACGCGACCAGCGGTTGCGAGCCGTCGTCGTCCACCGCGAACGCGCCGTTGTCGCCGGCTGCGGCAATCAAGGTCGGCAACAGGCATTCGTTGACACCGACCAGATCGACCGGAATCGTCAGCAACCACGGCGTGTGGCAGGCGTGCGCCAGCGCTTCCAGGCCACCCAGCGGCCCCGCATCCGGGACGCGATCAGCGACAGCTTTCAGTGCGTGCCCGGCATAACGCGCGTGGTCACGGTTTGCGCTGATGACGATGGTTTCGACTTCGGGCGCAAAGCGATGGGCAATGCGCAACACCTGCGGGATGCCGTCGCGTTCGAGCCAGGCCTTGTCGCGTCCACCGAGCCGCGTTGCGCGGCCGCCAGCCAGGATGCCGAGGGTGATGGCCTGCGAGGCGATCACTTGCCGCGTTTGACGTGCCGGATCAGGCGTCGCTTCTTGGCGACCTGCTTGTCGGTCAGCACGTTCTTCTTGTCCTTGTACGGATTTTCGCCTTCCTTGAAAATGAAGCGCACCGGCGTGCCGACCAGCTTGAAGCGCTTGCGGAAAAAATTCTCGAGATAACGCCGATAAGTGGCCGACAGCGTGCGCAGGCGGTTGCCATGGACAATGAAGGTCGGCGGATTCGCACCGCCCGGATGGGCGAAGCGCAGCTTGGCGACGTGGCCACGCACGACCGGCGGCGGATTGGTCTCGTAGGCGATTTCCATCGCCTTGGTGACCTCGGCGGTGCTGAACTGCTTTGTTGCCGAAGCGTGCGCGCGGTGTATCGCCTTGAACAGCTCGCGCAGGCCCGAGCCGTGCAGTGCCGAAATGCGTACCGATTCTGCCCAATCGACGAACCCGAGCTTGCGCGCAACCAACGACTCGGCCTGCTGGCGCTGGTATTCGCTCTGCCCGTCCCACTTGTTGATCGCGACCACCAATGCACGGCCGGCATCGAGCACCGCGCCGAGCACCGTCGCGTCCTGGTCGGTCACGCCTTCGCCGGCATCGAGCATGATCACCGCGACCTGGCACTGCTCGATCGCCTGCAGCGTCTTGAACACCGAGAACTTCTCGATCGCTTCCTCGACCTTGCCGCGACGACGCAGGCCGGCGGTGTCGATCAGGCGATACTTGCGGCCGTCGCGGTCCAGATCGACCGCGATCGAATCACGGGTGGTCCCCGGTACTTCGGAGGCGATCATGCGCTCCTCGCCGAGGATGCGGTTCACCAGCGTCGACTTGCCGACGTTCGGCCGGCCGACGAAGGCGATGCGCACGCGCTCGGGATCGTTGTCGAGGATCTCGGTGTCGCCGTCGGCAGGCAGTTGTTCCAGCACTTCGGCCAGCAGCGTGTCGATGCCGTGCTTGTGCGCCGAGGACACGCCGAGCACGTCCTTGATGCCGTAGCGGGCGAATTCACCGAGTGCGGTCTGCACGTCGATGCCGTCGGTCTTGTTGACGACGAGGAATGTCGGCTTGGCAACCTTGCGCAACCAGGCGAGGATCTCGTCGTCGAGCGAAGACGCGCCTTCGCGGCCGTCGACGATGAACAGGATCAGGTCGGCTTCTTCGGCCGCCGCACGCGCCTGCTTCGCGGTGGCGCCCGCCAACCCTTCATCGATGCCGGCGATGCCGCCGGTGTCGACCAGCACGAATGGCCGCTCTTCGTCCAGGCGGCAGACGCCGTAATTGCGGTCGCGGGTGACACCGGGTTCGTCGTGCACCAGTGCATCGCGCGTACGCGTCAGCGCGTTGAACAACGTCGATTTTCCGACGTTGGGGCGGCCGACCAGGGCGACGAGGGGAAGCATGCGGGGAATGGTAGTGGCGAGGCCGGATGAGGCGGAAACGAATGGCCCCGGGCAGACACGCTCCCCGGGGCCGCGATAAAAGCGATCGGTCAGTTACTGACCGAGTCGATAGGCACTCAATTGGCCACCCGTGGTTTGCACCACCAGGACGCCATCGGCCACGACCGGCGCCGCGCGCACGGCGTCACCGCCTGCGCGCATGCGCGCGGCAAGGGCGCCGTCGGCGAGCTTGAGCCAGTGCAGATAGCCGTCGAAGTCGCCGACCACGGCGTAATCGCCCTGGATCGCCGGCCCGGTGACGTTGCGGCGCGCCAGTGCCGGTTGCTGCCACATCGCGGCGCCGCTGGCCTTGTCCAGGCCCCAGACGGTGCCAGCGGGATCGGTGACGACGACGCGATCGTTCGACACGCCGACGCGGCCCGGGCCGCCACTGTCATGGCTCCACAGCGGCCGGCCATTGGGAGCGTCGATGGCCACGGTCTGCTTCTTGTAGCTGGTGGCGTAAAGCGTGGTGTCTTCCAGCACCGGGGTGCCGTCGACATCCGCCATGCGATCCAGCTCGGTGCGGCCTTCTGCGGCTGCCACGGTCTGGTCCCACAAGGGCCGACCATCGGTGATCGACAACGCGGTCACGGTGCCGTCGTCGTTGCCGACGAACAGATAGCCCGGCCCTAACGCCGGCGCGCTGTTGCCGCGCACCGTCAAGTTGGGCAGCTCGTGGTTCCAGAACCAGCGGCGCTCGCCGCTGGCGGCATCGAACGCGCTGATGCGGCCGTCGTTGGAGCGCACGAACACCATGCCCTGCCCGATCACCGGTGCGGCGATCACTTCATTGCCGACTTTCGCGGTCCACTTCTGGGCGCCTGTGGCTGCGTCGAGCGCAACTACATCACCTTCCAGGCTGCCGACCACGACCAGGCCATCGCCAGCGCCCGGGCCGCCGGACAGCGGCAGCTTGGAGTCGTAATGCCAGGCCACGGCGCCGGTCTGCAGATCGAAGGCGCGCACGCCGCCCTTGATCGCCGCGGCGTACACGCGTCCGTCGGCAATGCTCGGTCCCTGGCGCGCACCGATCCGGCCTTCACCCTTGCCGGCGCTCGTCGACCACAGCTTGGCAACCGTCAATGAGGGCGTGAATTCGGTCAGTTCCGTCGGCTTGAGCGGCTTGTCGGCGCCGTGCTTGCCGCTGAACCAGCCTTTGACGGTACCGCAGCCGCCCAGGGCGACGGTCAGCAACACGGCGGTCGTGAGCGTTGCACCGAACCGGGCCAAGGTGGGTTTGTTCACGGCATGCTTCATCAGCACATTCTTCATAAGATCTGGCTTCATCAAATCCGGGCCTCGGGCTTGGCCGGCGTAGCGCCGACTTCGGAGAGTTTGAGTTCGAGCAGGCGTCGTTGTGGCGCGCCGACATCGAGCTGGGTCAAGGCTTGGGTGTAATCGCTGCGCGCCTGATCGTGATGACCCAGCGCGAATTGCGCATCGCCGCGCACTTGCAGGGTGTCGGAATCGGTTATGCTGGCCGGCAGCAGCGCCAGAGCCTGATCGGCCTTGCCGGCATCGATCAGCAGGCGCGCCAGACGCTGCGCGACCACCGCCGCGAGCGCCGGATCAGCCGGTTTGGCGTCGCGCAGTGAAGCGATCGCGGCGTCGCGCTGACCGGCTTCGAGCTGTGCCTTGGCCAGGTCGAGCGCGGCCAGTGTGGCGTAGGTGCCTTGCAGGCCGGCAACCTGCGCTGGTGCCCGCTTGAGATCCTTGGCCTCGATGACCTTCGACGCGGCCTGATAGCGCTCGCCGGCCTGGATTCTGCTGGCGTCCTGCTGTCTCTGCCACCACTGCCAGCCGCCGATCAGGGCCAGGCCCAGAACCACGCCACCGATCAGGCCGGCGCCATTGCTCTGCAACCAGTTGCGAACTTTTTCGCTTTGTTCGTGCTCGTCGAGCAGATCATCGATCGCCATGCTGTCTCTTGCGTGGCGCCGACAGGGGCGCCCGGTGTGGGGTGGACTGACCCGCGACCCGGATCAGTCGACAGCATGATCATTTACAGCATGATCAGTCGACGGCAGGCGCGAGGGAACCGTCAGAGGATACCGTAAAGCGCGCAACATTCGCGCGCAGGTAGGGCGTCAGGTCCTGAACCTGGCCATTGCGCTGCACATCCACCGCGGCGGCGTTGCCGATCACGATGCGGGAAACGGCGCCACTCGCATAACTGCGTTGCTGACCAGCGCGCACGAGGGATTGCTCCAGGGCGTGGCCGTCGCTTGCGGTCACTTCGAACCAACTGTCGCTCTTGAAGCGCAACGACAGCGCCGGCGCGACCACGGGCCGCGACGGCAATGCCGTCAGCGAAGCCACCACGGCGCTGGGCTCGGCCTCGTCGGATGCTGCGGAAGCCGTCACGTCCGCGTTGCCGGTCGCGGCGCCGAACGTGTGCACATCCAGCGGCGCGGCGTCCTGCGATGCGATGCCCAGGTGCGGGCGGGTCGCAAGCCAGACCGGCACCGCAATCGCAATCGTCAACACGACATAGACGAAGCGTCGCGCGAGTTGTTCGGCCAGGCGCTGCATCGGCGGCGTGTAGGTGCGCGGCACCAGCACCGGCGGCTCGACCGGCGCGACTCCGGAAGCCGCATGCACTGGCGCGGTCGCCAGTCCCAGCAGGCGCGAGTAGCTGCGCAGCTGGCCACGGACGAATACCGGGGCACCCAGGCGGCTCCAATCCTCGGCTTCGAGCGACTGGACCACGCGGACCGGCATCTTCAGCCGCGTTGCGACATCGGCTTCGCTCAGGCCGGCCGACTCACGGGCCTGGCGCAAACGCGCTCCGCAGCCGCGATCGCCATCGGGCACGACGCTATCGGGCATGGCCGAATTCGACTGGATCATCGCTGACTCGCATCCCCCGGCTGAGTATCCCGCCCCTGTTCCGGGAACTCGGCACCGATCCGTTGAACATAACGAGCGGCTGCGGCCGTGTCGCCGAGTTTCTGCTCGATTTGTGACGCCAGTTGCAACACCTGCGGCGTGGCGGGTGCGGCAGCCAGGCGACGCTCGGAAAACGCACGCGCCTGGAAGTAACGCCCGGCCCGGTATTCGCTGTCGGCCATTGCCGCGAGCGCGACCGGGCTGCCCGGATCCAGCGACAAGGCATTGCGCAAGTCGCGATCAGCGCGCGCAGTCTGGCCGACCGTCAGCGCACACGAGCCGGCATTGGCCAACGCGGCCGCAGGCGACGGATACGCCGGATCCGCCAGTGCACGATCGAACAAGGCGAGCGATTCCGCTGCTCGGCCGTTGCCACACAACCATGCCCCGTAGTTGTTGAGCACCGCGCCACGGGTCGGCTCCAGTGCGACTGCCTTGACGTAATGGGCGCCGGCCTGCTCCGGATGTCCGCGTTGCTCGTCGATCATCGCCAGCAAGGTATGCGCGTCGGCCGATTTCGAATCCGCCTTCAATACGGCCTTCGCCTCGGTTTCGGCCTGGTCCAGCTGGCCGGCACGCAGGTGCTGTTGGGCCAGCGCGATCCGGTCCATCGTCGCGATTCGCCGGTTGCTGTCGGCGTCCTCGCGAATGTTGTACTCCGGCGCGACCTGCCGGTAGCCGTGACGCTTGAGATGGGGTTTGACGAAGGTCAGGCGCGAACAGCCGGCAACCAGCACCATCGTCACTACTGCGAGCACCATCGCATCACGCGGCCGCATCGCTGGCTCCCGGCTGGTCCATGCCCTGCACCTGCATGCCCTGCGCCTGCAGGTGCTTGCGGAAGGTTGCCTGGCGGCGGGTGCGATCCATGACCTGTCCCTTGAGCTGGCCGCAGGCGGCGTCGATGTCATCGCCACGCGTGCGACGGACCATCGTCAGCACATGGGAATCCAGCAACAGCTTCTGGAACGCGCGGATGTCGTCCTCCGTCGAGCGCTCGAAGCGGGTGCCAGGAAACGGGTTGAACGGGATCAGGTTGACCTTGGCCGCGTCCTTCATCTGCGCCGCGTTGCCGAACTGGCGCATGAGCCTGGCCAGTTGCCGGGCGTGCTGGGGCTGGTCGTTGACGCCTTTCATCATCGTGTATTCGAAGGTGATCGACGAACGCGGCTTGCGCTGCACGTAACGCTGGCATGCGGCCATCAGTTCGGCGATCGGATATTTCTTGTTGAGCGGCACCAGCTCGCTGCGCAGCTCGTCGTTGGCGGCATGCAGCGACACCGCGAGCGAGACGTCGCTTTCCTCGCCGAGGCGGTCGATCATCGGCACCATGCCGGCGGTCGACAGCGTGACGCGCTTGTTGGCAAGACCGTAGCCGAGGTCGTCGCGCATGATGCTCATCGCGCGCACGACATTGTCGAAATTCATCAGCGGCTCACCCATGCCCATCATCACCACGTTGGTGAGCTTGCGCTGGAGATGCGGGACGTTGCCCAGGTGGCGCGCAGCGATCCAGACCTGGCCGATGATCTCGGCGGTGGTGAGGTTGCGGTTGAAGCCTTGGGTGGCAGTCGAGCAGAATTGGCAATTCAGCGCACAACCGACCTGCGAGGACACGCACAGCGTGCCGCGGCCCTTGTCGGGGATGAACACCGCCTCGATCGCGTTCTTCGGGTCCATGCCGAGCAGCCACTTGTGGGTGCCGTCGATGGAAGGCTTGTCGAAGATGACCATCGGCGCGCGCACTTCAGCATGCTGCTCAAGCTTGGCACGGAGCGTTTTGCCCAGGTCGGTCATGTCGTTGAAATCGGTGACGTAACGGTGGTGGATCCACTTCATCACCTGGTGCGCGCGAAAGCGCTTCTCGCCGAGTTTCTCCTCGAAGAAGTTCTCGAGCGAGATACGGTCGAGGTCGAAAAGATTGGTCCTGTCCGACCTCGCCGCGGCCTTGCCGGCCTGATCCTGCACACGCAACGCCACCTGCGTCGCCTCGTCGGCGAGCACGGTATCTGTGGTGTTGTCGTGCACGCTGGTCATGGCCTGCTCAAATCAGTTTGCTCAAGTCAACGTGCGTAGACATCGGTGGTCGGGAAGAAGTACGCGATCTCGATCGCGGCGTTCTCCTGCGAATCGGAGCCGTGCACTGCATTGGCGTCGATGCTGTCGGCGAAATCGGCGCGGATCGTGCCCGCCGTCGCATCCTTCGGGTTGGTCGCGCCCATCAGTTCGCGGTTCTTGAGCACGGCGCCCTCGCCTTCCAGTACCTGGATCATTACCGGGCCGGAGCTCATGAAGTTCACCAGCGCATTGAAGAACGGACGCTCGCGGTGCACGGCATAGAAGCCCTCGGCTTCCTGCCTGGAAAGATGCTTCATCTTTGCGGCAGCGAACTTGAGGCCGGCCTTTTCGAAACGCGAACAGATTTCGCCGATGACGTTCTTGGCGACGGCGTCGGGCTTGATGATCGAGAGGGTGCGCTCCAGCGCCATGGGAAATATCTCCGGGTAGGCGGGTCGCTGAACGTCCATTGTTCGCGCCCGAGAATAACAGAAAACCCGCGGCGGAACGCGGGTTTAGCCGACATGGCTACGGTAATTCTAACGGATCGGACACGCCGCTTGCACGTGTCTTGAATGTTGGAGTCGGGGTGACTTCAGGATTGGAGCCCGAGCGGCCATTGACCGGTTGTTTCATTCGACCTAGCATCAATCAAGCGTTTGATTCAGGAACCGCGCATGGCCGCAACCACCCACTTCTCCACCAAGGACCGCATCCTCGGCGCCGCCGAGGAACTGTTCGCGCAGCACGGTTTCGCTGGCACCAGCCTGCGTCAGGTCACCAGCCGCGCCGACGTCAATATCGCGGCGGTCAATTACCACTTTGGCAGCAAGGAGAACTTGGTCAACGAGGTGTTCCGCCGGCGCATGGACGAGATGAGTGCGCTGCGCCTGGCCTGCCTGAAAGCCGCAACGCAGCAGCATCCGGGCGACCTGGAGCCGGTGTTGTCAGCGTTCGTCGAACCAGCGCTGGCGCTGGCCCAGGACCGCCATGGCGGCGGCGCCTTCATCCGCGTCATCGCCCGCGCCTATGCCGAGAACAATGACAGCTTGCGCAAGTTCCTGTCCGACCAGTACGGCCACGTGCCGCGCGAGTTCGCCAAGGCAATCGCCCTGTGCTTGCCGCAACTGGGCAAGGAGCAGCTGTACTGGCGTCTGGATTTCCTGTCCGGCGCGCTGACCTACGCCATGGCCGATTTTGGAATGATCAAGCGTCCGTCCGGTGTATCCGAGGCCACACATCGTGAACGTGCCGCGCGCGAGCTGATCCGGTTCGCTGCCGCCGGCCTCAAGGCAGGAATTAAATGATTTTTTTCAAGGGCTTATAAATCATGTCTGAGAAACTACTTGTGCGCCGCGCTGCGGTGCTCGGCGCTGGCGTGATGGGCGCGCAGATCGCCGCGCAGCTGACCAATGCCGGCATCGACACGATCGTGTTCGATCTGGCCGCGAAGGAAGGCAACGCGAATGGCGTCGTGCTCAAGGCCATTGCCAACCTCGGCAAGCTGTCGCCGGCCCCGCTCGCCAGCAAGGTCCTGGCGGATGCGATCGAGCCTGCGAACTACGACACCGGCCTGGATCTGCTGCGCGGGTGCGACCTGATCATCGAGGCCATCGCCGAGCGCATGGACTGGAAGCAGGACCTGTACCAGAAGATCGCGCCGTTCGTGCCGGCGCATACGGTGCTGGCCAGCAACACCTCGGGCCTGGGCATCAACGCCCTCGCCGCGGTGTTGCCCGAACAGCTGCGCCACCGCTTCTGCGGCGTGCACTTCTTCAATCCGCCGCGCTACATGCACCTTGCCGAATTGATTCCAGCCAGGACCACCGAAGCCTCCGTGCTCGAGGGGCTGGAGACCTTCCTCACCACCACGCTCGGCAAGGGTGTGGTGATCGCCAAGGACACCCCGAACTTCATCGGCAACCGCATCGGCGTGTTCTCGATCCTGGCGACGATGCACCACACCGCCGAATTCAAGCTCAGTTTCGACGAAGCCGATGCACTGACCGGGCCCGCGATCGGGCGGCCGAAGTCGGCGACCTACCGCACCGCCGACGTGGTTGGCCTGGACACCATGGCCCACGTCATCAAGACCATGGCCGACACCCTGCCAGACGATCCCTGGCATGCGCACTTCAAGTCGCCGAAATGGCTGGATGCGCTGATCGCGAAAGGCGCGCTCGGGCAGAAGACCGGCGCGGGCATCTATACCAAGCGCGGCAAGGACATCCTCGTCCTCGACCTGAAAGCGCAGGACTACCGCGCCAGCGCCGGCGAAATCGCGCCCGAGGTCGCCGCGATCCTCAAGGAACGCGACCCGGCGAAGAAGTTCGCCGCCTTGCGTGCCAGCGAGCACACGCAGGCGAAGTTCCTGTGGGCGGTCTTCCGGGACCTGTTCCATTACAGCTCGTTCCACCTCGAATCGATCGCAGATACCGCGCGCGACATCGACCTCGCGATCCGTTGGGGCTACGGCTGGTCGCTGGGCCCGTTCGAGACCTGGCAAGCTGCAGGCTGGAAACAGGTCGCCGAGTGGATCGCCGAGGACATCGTCGCTGGCAAGGCGATGAGCAGCGCGCCGCTACCGAACTGGGTGTTCGACGGTCGCGACGGCGTGCATGGCGCCGAGGGCACCTACAGCCCGGCGAAGAACGCCAAGCTGCCGCGTTCTGCGCTACCCGTCTACAAGCGTCAGCGCTTCCCCGACCCGCTGCTCGGCGAACGTTTCGATCCCGGTGAAACCGTGTTCGAGAACGATGGCCTGCGCTTGTGGCACGACGGCGACGGCATCGCGGTCGCGTCGTTCAAGACCAAGCTGCATACAGTCAACGACCACGTCTTGAATGGATTGCAGGAAGCGATCGCCATCGCCGAGCGCGACTTCCGCGGCATGGTGATCTGGCAGCCGAAGGAGCCGTTTTCGGCCGGCGCCGACCTCGCCGGTGCGCTGGGCCTGCTGCAAGACGGCAATGTGCAAGGCTTCGAGACGATGGTCGCCAACTTCCAGGCCACCAGCCAGCGCATCAAGTATTCGCTGGTGCCGGTGGTCGCAGCCGTGCGCGGGCTCGCGCTCGGCGGTGGCTGCGAATTCCAGATGCACAGCGCACGAACGGTCGCGCATCTCGAAAGCTATGCCGGGCTGGTCGAAGCCGGCGTCGGCCTGTTGCCGGCAGGTGGCGGCTTGAAAGAGCTTGCCGTGCGTGCCTCGCAGGCTGCCGGTCCGGGCGGCGATGTGTTCGCGCAACTCAAGCCGGCGTTCGAAGCCGTGGCAATGGCCAAGGTGTCGACGTCCGCTATCGAGGCGAAGGAACTCGAACTGCTACGCGGCAACGATGTCGTTGCCTTCAATGCCTATGAAGTGCTGCACATCGCCAGGCAGCAGGCGCTGGCGTTGGCCGAATCCGGCTATCGCCCACCCCTGCCCGCGCGCCGCATCCAGGTCGCCGGCGACGTCGGCATCGCCACATTCAAGATGCTGCTGTTGAACATGTTCGAAGGCTGTTTCATTTCCGAACACGACTACGAGATCGCGAGCCGCATCGCCACCGTGCTGTGTGGCGGCGAAGTCGACCGCGGCGCGCTGGTCGACGAAGAGTGGCTGCTGAAGCTGGAGCGCGAGCATTTCGTCGCGCTGGCGCAGATGCCCAAGACCCAGGAACGCATCGCGCACATGCTCAAGACCGGCAAACCCTTGCGTAACTGAGCGACGACACAGGACACAGAACATGACCAGACAAATCCAGGACGCCTACATCGTCGCCGCCACCCGCACCCCGGTCGGCAAGGCACCGCGCGGCGTGTTCCGCAACACCCGTCCCGACGACATGCTTGCGCATGTGTTGCGCAGCGTGATCGCGCAGGCGCCGGGCATCGATGTCAATCGCATCGAGGACGCGATCATCGGCTGCGCCATGCCCGAGGGCGAGCAAGGCATGAACGTGGCGCGCATCGGCGTGCTGCTGGCTGGCCTGCCCAACACGATCGCCGCGCAGACCATCAACCGCTTCTGCTCGTCGGGCCTGCAGGCCGTAGCGCTGGCGGCCGACCAGATCCGCCTCGGCCAGGCCGACCTGATGCTGGCCGGTGGCACCGAATCGATGTCGATGGTGCCGATGATGGGCAACAAGGTCGCGCTGTCGCCAAATGTGTTTGCGAAGGACGAGCACGTCGCCATCGCCTACGGCATGGGCATCACCGCCGAAAAGGTCGCCGAGGAATGGAAGGTCTCGCGCGAGGACCAGGACGTGTTCGCGCTGGCCTCCCACCAGAAGGCGATCGCTGCCATCCATGCTGGTGAGTTCAAGGACGAAATCAGCCCGTACGAAATCGTTTCGCACCTCCCCGACCTGGCCGTCAATACGATCCGCCTCAAGAAGACGCTGGTCGACACCGACGAAGGCCCGCGTCCGGACTCTTCGATCGAGGGCCTTACAAAGCTCAGGCCGGTGTTTCGCAATGGCCAGTTCGGCGGCACCGTCACCGCCGGCAACAGTTCGCAGATGAGCGACGGCGCCGGTGCGGTGCTGCTGGCATCGGAACAGGCGATCAAGGACTACGACCTGACCCCGCTCGCGCGCTTCGTCAGCTTCGCGGTCGCCGGCGTACGTCCGGAAGTGATGGGCATCGGCCCGATCGCGGCGATCCCCAAGGCGCTCAGGCAAGCGGGTCTCACCAAGGAGCAGCTCGACTGGATCGAGCTCAACGAAGCGTTCGCGGCCCAGGCGCTGGCGGTGATCCGCGATTGCGAACTGGATCCTTCGAAAGTCAACCCGCTCGGCGGCGCGATCGCACTCGGCCACCCGCTCGGCGCAACCGGCGCGGTGCGCACCGCGACCATCGTTCACGGGATGCGTCGGCGCCAGCAGAAATACGGGCTGGTGACCATGTGCATCGGCACCGGCATGGGGGCGGCAGGCATCTTCGAAGCGCTTTGAAGCGGTACGCCCCTTGCTTCAGGATGGCAGCGCATGGATCGCTGACCGACGGTCTGGACAACGCCGTTCCCATTGCGGTTTGATGCAATGGTCCGCAACGGAGCCAGTCGTGGAAATCCATCGCGCAGATCGAAGTTATCGCAACCGTTCGTTGTTGTTGCTGGCGTTCACGGCACTGCTGTGCGTGGTGTTGCTGTTGCTGCTCGATGGATGGATGCGCAGCACCCAGGCACATCTGGCGACGAGCGATCCTGACACCGTACGCGGCTGGTTGCGCGGCCTGCTGGCGGGGCTTGGCATCGCGCTGGCGATTCCAGCCGTATTGCTCGGCATCGGGTTGCGGCGTCTCGGTCTGGATTCGCGCTTGCAAGGCCGCTTTCCGCCACGCGAGTGGAAGACGTTGCGCGACGTGCGCGTACTTCGCGACGGCGCTGCGTTGCGGTGGGCGCAACGAACCGAACTGGCTGGCAATTCGGCACTGGCACTGGCGGTCGTGTTGTTGCTGTGGGCAGGCTGGGTCTGGTGGCGCTTCGCCTGAACCTGCAGTGCTTCAATCCAGGTCGACCACACCAAGCTCGCTGAGCGCGTTTTGCATCATCTTGCGCGCGGCATCGCTCAAGGTCTCATGGTCGAGGGCGTAACGGATCGTGGCCTCGATCAATCCCAGGTGCGTGCCGCAATCGAAGCGCGTGCCTTGGAATCGGTACGCGCGTACGGGCTGTTCCGCCAGCAACGCTGAAATCGCATCCGTGAGCTGGATCTCACCACCGGCACCGGGCGTGGTGTTTTCGAGCAACTCGAAGATGCGTGGCGAGAGGACGTAGCGACCAACCACCGCCAGCGTACTCGGCGCGGTTTCGGGACTGGGTTTCTCGACGATCGCGGTGATCCGTCCCTCCCGGCCCGAGAACGCATCGGTGGCGACGATGCCATAACTGCCGGTTTGCTCCCGCGGTACGTCCTGCACCGCAATGACGCTGCTCGCGGAAGTCTGCGCAACATCGGCCATCTGTTTCAGTGCGCCCGGCCCGCGGTTCCAGATCAGGTCGTCGGGCAGCAGCACCGCGAAAGGCTCGTCGCCAACCACCGGTTGTGCGCAGAGAACCGCGTGCCCGAGCCCCAATGCTTCGGCCTGGGTCACAAACACGGCGCGCACGCCTTGCGGCAGCACGTTGCGGATCAACTCCAGTTGCTCGGTCTTGCCGGCACGTTCGAGCTTCTGCTCGAGCTCGTAGGCCTTGTCGAAATAATCGGCTACCGCATGCTTGTAACGGTTGGTCACGAAGATCAGGGTGTCGCAACCAGCCTCGATCGCTTCGTCAACCGCATACTGGATCAACGGCCGGTCGACGATCGGCAACATTTCCTTGGGTACTGTCTTGGTTGCCGGCAGGAAGCGAGTGCCGAGCCCGGCCACCGGAAAGACCGCCTTGCGTACGCGTCCGGACATCAGAGCTTGCGTGCTGCGCGCGCCGGAAAGGCGACGATCGTTGCAGAATGCGCGCCCGCAGCCACCGGCACGAACTCGGGAACTGTATCGCGCAGGAGCATCGCGAGCGCGGCCTCGTCGTAGCAGGCGCTTGCCTCCCGCATTGCGGCGATCGCGTTCCGAATCGTCTCGATGTTCACGACCCGTGCTTCAGCCTGGAGAATTTTCGGGTGCGACGTTGGACGATAGCGTTCGTCAACATGGAACAGGGTCTCGTGCAGCTTCTCGCCCGGCCGCAAGCCGGTATAGACGATTGCAATGTCCTTGCCAGGCTGCTTGCCCGCCAGCCGGATCATCTGCTCGGCAAGCACGCGGATGGCAACCGGCTCCCCCATATCAAGCGTATAGACGGCTTCCTGGGAACCAATCGCGGCCGCCTGCAGGATCAACTGGCAGGCTTCGGGAATGGTCATGAAGAACCGGGTCACATCGGTATCCGTCACCGTCACCGGTCCGCCGTTGCGGATCTGCTCGCGGAACAGGGGAACCACACTGCCTGCCGAATCCAGCACATTGCCAAAACGAACCGTGGTGAATCGGGTGGACCTGGAGTCGGTCAACACCTGGCAAGCCATCTCGGCAAGGCGCTTGGTCGCACCCAGCACGTTGGCCGGATCCACCGCCTTGTCCGTCGAGATCAGGACGAACGTCCCGACTCCGGCCTGTTTGCAGGACTGCGCCATGGTGTCGGTCGCAAGCACGTTGTTGCGAACCGCTTCGCGTAGCTGGGATTCAAGCAGCGGGACCTGTTTGTACGCAGCGGCGTGAAACACGGCGTCCGGCTCGGACAACTCCAGCGCACGGCGGATCACGGCCGGGTCTCCGCAGTCCCCCAGCACGCAACGGTACTGGATCTGCGGAAAGCTGCGCCGCAAATCGGATTCGATGGTGATCAGCGCGAGCTCGTCTATTTCCACCAGCGCAATCTGACGGGCACCATGGCGCGCGCACTGGCGACAGAGTTCGGAACCGATGGATCCCCCGGCGCCGGTGACGAGCACGCTGCGTCCACCCAGCCAGCCACGGATCGCCTTCCAGTCGGGTGTGACTGGTTGCCGGCCAAGCAAATCCTCGATCGCGACTTCCTTGAGTTCACCGGGCAGCGACCGGCCTTCCAGCAGGTCGTCCAGCCGCGGGACGGTACGAAACGGCAAACCGGTGCTTTCGCAGGCAGCCACGATCCGCCGCATCGATGCGGCATCAAGCGAGGGCATGGCGATGACGAGTAGCCTGGCAGCCGTTTCCGGCGCAATACGCTCGAGTTCGTCAACCCGGCCAAGTACCGGTATGCCTTGCAAATGGCTGCCGCGCAGCCTCGCCGCGTCGTCGAGGAACCCGACCGGCTGATAGGCGCCGGCACGGCGCAGATCGCGTACCAGCGCCTCGCCGGCCTGTCCCGCGCCCAGGATCAATACCCGCAGCGCCGTCTTGTCGGTGCGCGTCAGGCCGTGATCCTTCCACGAGCGATACAGCAGGCGCGGCATGCCGAGCAGCGCGGTCAACACGATTGGATACAGCACCAGCACCGTCCGCGGCACCTGATTGACGCGGTTGTAGAGAAACAGGCTGAGCAGGATCGCGACCAGGCCGAATACGCCGGCCTTGAGGATGTTCAGCAGGTCCGGGACGCTGGCGAAACGCCAGAGGCCGCGGTACAAGCCGACCCGCCAGAACACCAGCCCTTGCGCCATCAACACCAGTGCGATTTCCGCTGACCACCAGGTCACGCCGGGAGACGCCGGCAACATCGCGTAGCGGAACTGGTGCAGCCCGATCCAGGTCAGCCACACCATGCACAGGTCGTGCACCACCACGGCGGCACGGGGCGATCCGACGCTGATTCGCTCTTTCCAGTCCGTCATTCCCTGTCGCTCCCGGCGATCCTTCGGTCCTGTCGCAACCGCAACCACGCGATCGACCCAGCTACGTACCACACCACGATGGCGACCATCGATGCGATGCCAGCGGTCTTCACCAGCAGCATGATAGCAACCGCAGCCAGCGTCCAGCCTGCATACGCCGCTGTCGCCACCCCATGCCGCCCCGTTCGTTGTGCCCAGCGCTGGTAGGCATGCTGCACGTGCGGCTGCCACCAGCGCTCACCGCGAAACATGCGCGCGGTCAGTGTCAACGTTGCGTCAATCAGAAACGCGGACAACGGCAATAACAGGACAAAAGAGGCGCTGCCGGCATGGCCTGCAAGCCCGACCACCACAGTGGCCAACGCGAATCCCAGCGCGCCGCTGCCGACGTCGCCGAGAAAAATCCGCGCCGGTGGCAGGTTGAACGGCAGGAATCCGGCGCAGGCAGCTGCCAATGCGACCGCAAGCCACGCCGAGGTGTCCAGACCCGCAAACAAGGCGTATCCGATTGCCGCCAGTGCCGCCTGGCTGGCGGCGAGGCCATCGATTCCGTCCATGAAATTCCAGACATTGACCAGAACCAAGGCCAAGCCAAACGCTGCCAGCGCCAACACCGTATTGCCGGTTTCGGCGTGACTGCCGAGTGCGAGGATCATCGCCGCCAGCACGTGCACCGCGAGCCTCAGCCATGGCGACAAGGGCCGGTGATCGTCGATCCAGCCGATCCCGGCCACGAGCGCCAGGCCGATCGCTGCGGCTTCCAGCAACGGCGTCGGGACGGGCGTGCGTGCGGAGCGTTCAATGAATATCAGCCATCCGATCCCGACCAGCAATGCGATCACGATCGCGACGCCGCCGCCGCGCGGTGTAGCCACGGCGTGGCTGCGGCGATCGCCGGGCTGGTCGAGCAAGCGGCGGTGCAATGCGTAACGGCGCGCGAGCCATGTTCCGGTCAATGCCAGCGCGAAGTGCAGGCCGATCCAGCCCGGCAATCCGGCTTCACCTGCCATGATCAGAAGCCGGCATGATCAGAAGCAGCATGATCGGAAGCAGCATGATCAGACCACGGCATAGTTGAGCAACGGTTTGACGGTGCCCCATTCCTTGCAACTTGGGCATTGCCAGTGATGGCTGCGCGCGCCGAAGCCGCAACGGCTGCAGCGATAGCTCGGATTGCGCACCAGCAACTGGTCGGTGATGTGCTTGAGGTCGTGCAGCGTCGCTGCCATGTCGGCGTCTTCGGCCAGGGTGAGGTCGATCAGCGCCGCTTCGCCGCGCACCGAGGGCCGATCCTTCAGCTGTTGCGCAAGAAATGCGCGGGCTGCTGCCACGCCTTCCTCGCTCTCGACCAGGCGGGTCAGGGCCAGCACTGGCGAGACGCCGCGATAGTGTTCGCTCATCTCGCCCAGGAATGCGCGCGCACCGGGACTGTCGCCGGCCCGCTCGTAGCACGCCAGCAGCGACGGCAGGATTTCCGGGAGGTAATCGGAATCGTGGCGCGCGGCCCGTTCGAACGCGCGGATCGCGCCGGCATCATTGCCACTGTCGAGCTCGATCCGACCCTCGAGCATGCCCGCGCGCACCGAGGTCGAGTCGGCGGCGTAGGCGCGCGTGATTGCGGCGCGGGCGCCGTCGATGTCGCCGGCCGCGCGCTGGCGATCGGCGAGTTCGCATTCGAACTGTCCGATCAGCTTGCCCATCGGCTCACTGGTCGCAGCTTCAAAGCGGGTCGCGTTCTCGATCGCCTTCGGCCAATCGCGCTCGGCCTGGTAAATGCTGATCAGGTGCTTGAGCGCCTGCGGCGCGCGCTGGTCGATCTTGGCCAGATCGGTGAAGACCGTTTCGGCGCGATCCAGCAGGCCCGAACGCATGTAGTCCTCGCCTAGCGCAAGCAGGGCTTGCACCTTCTGCTGGTCGTTGAGGTCGTGACGCTGGACCAGCGCCTGGTGCAGGCGGATCGCGCGGTCGACTTCTCCACGGCGACGGAACAGGTGGCCGAGCGCGACCTGGGTTTCGAACGTATCCTTGTCGAGTTCGGCGATGTGCAGGAACAGCTCGATCGCCTTGTCCGGCTGCTCGTTGAGCAGGTAGTTCAGGCCGCGGAAATAAGTGGTGGAGAGCTTGCTGACCTGGCTGTCGCTGTGGCGCTCACCGCCGCGGCGCCCGATCACCCAGCCGCTCAGCGCTGCCAGCGGCAGCAGCAGGAAGAACCAGAACCATTCATTGAGGAAGGCCATGGACTCAATATCCATCGCCGGGAGCGGGGCTGGCGGCAACGGCGCTGCGGGCGCGACGCAGGCGCTGGCGCAAGGGCAGCACCACGCTCGCAGTCAGCACCAATCCACCGATGACGGCGCCCAGCAGCAAGGCCACCAGCACGCTGACACCGAGCGTCGCATGCAACGTACTGAATCCGAGGTCGATCACCACCGGCTGATGGTTGAGCGCGCCGATCACGAGGCCGGCGGCGAGACAGAGAAGGGCGATCAGCAAACGGATCAGGCGCATCATTCGGCTCCGGGTGCGGATGCCAGCTTAACGCACGCAGCAATGGTAGCGAATGCACGCCAGCGCCCGCGTGCGCTTCAATCTTCCATCGCAAGCGGCATCGCGCCGCTGACGCGTTCACGCAGTTCCTTGCCGGGCTTGAAGTGCGGCACGTGCCGGCCCGGAAGGGCGACGGCGTTGCCGGTCTTGGGGTTGCGGCCGGTCCGCGGCGGCCGGAAATGCAGCGAGAAACTGCCGAAACCACGGATCTCGATGCGTTCGCCGTGCGCGAGCGCACCGCCCATCATCTCCAGCAGCGACTTCACCGCGAGGTCGACATCGTCCGCCTTCAGGTGGCCCTGACGCTGCGTGAGGATCTCGATCAGTTCGGACTTGGTCATGCGTGCGGCTGGCTCGTGCGGCAGCAGGCGGCCCGGCGGTGAAGGCCGGGCCGCTGCATGTTCGCCTTACTCGGACTCGGACTCGGACTTGCTGTTGAGCTGCTCGCGCAGGAGCGCGCCGAGCCGCGTGGTGCCACCGGTGGCAGTCGCATCGGGCGCCTTGTTGTACTCGGCCATGGCTTCCTGGGTCTCGGCCTCGTCCTTGGCCTTGATCGAGAGCTGCATCAAGCGGCTCTTGCGATCGGTACCGACAATCTTGGCCTCGACCTCGTCACCGACCTTCAACCGCTGGCTGGCGTCGTCGACGCGCTCGTTGGCGATGTCGCGCGCGGCAAGATAACCCTCGACGCCCTCGCCCAAGTCGATCGTCGCGCCTTTGGCGTCGACTTCCTTGACCGTGCCCTTGACGATGGAGCCACGAGCATTGGTCGCCTGGAACTGACCCATCGGATCCTGTTCCATCTGCTTGACGCCCAGGCTGATGCGCTCGCGCTCCGGATCGACCGCCAGCACCACCGCTTCCAGCGTGTCGCCCTTCTTGAAGTTGCGCGCCACGTCCTCACCGGTGGAGTTCCACGAGATGTCGGACAGGTGGATCAGGCCGTCGATGCCGCCGTCCAGGCCGATGAAGACGCCGAAGTCGGTGATCGACTTGATCTGGCCCTCGACCTTGTCGCCCTTCTTGTGGATCGCGGCGAAGGTTTCCCACGGATTACTGGTGACCTGCTTGATGCCCAGCGAGATGCGGCGACGCTCCTCGTCCACATCCAGCACCATGACCTGCATTTCGTCGCCGACCTGCACGACCTTGGACGGATTGACGTTCTTGTTGGTCCAGTCCATCTCGGACACGTGGACCAGGCCTTCGACGCCCGGCTCGATCTCAACGAACGCGCCGTAATCAGTGACGTTGCTGACCTTGCCGAACACGCGGGTGTTGGCCGGGTAGCGACGCGCGATGTTGTCCCACGGATCCTCGCCCAGCTGCTTGAGGCCCAGGCTGACGCGGTTGCGCTCCTTGTCGTACTTGAGCACGCGCACGTCGAGCTCTGCGCCCACCTCAACGACTTCGGACGGATGGCGCACGCGCTTCCACGCCATGTCGGTGATATGCAGCAGGCCGTCGATGCCGCCGAGGTCGACGAATGCGCCGTAGTCGGTGAGGTTCTTGACCACACCCTTCAGCACCGCGCCCTCGACCAGCTTCTCCAGCAGCTGCTCGCGCTCTTCCGAATGCTCGCTCTCGACCACCGCGCGACGCGAAACCACAACG
>DASZZT010000009.1:0-4649 GCA_035543275.1 Luteimonas sp.
GGCGACATCAACGGCTTCAACAACCGCCTGACCAACCTGGGTTCGATCAAGACCTCCGGCTGGGACGTCAACCTGTTCTGGACCTTGCCGGAGAACGACTGGGGCCGGTTCAAGTTCATCTGGCAGAACACCTTCGTCGCCGACTACCGCGCGGTCGGTGCCGCCGGCCAGATCCAGCCACGTGCAGTGGGCGTTGAAGTCACCGACAGCGCGATTCCGGAATGGACGTCAAATGCGGTGCTCGACTGGAAGCTGGCGAACTGGAACGCCTCGTGGACCGTGCGCCACATTTCCGAGCTGCGTGAGAACTGCGGCGATGCCGCGTCGTTCCCGATCTGCAGCGACCAGGTTAACGGCATCAACCGGCTGCCCGCCACGACCTACCACGACGCCCAGCTCGGCTACAAGTTCGGCTGGATGAAGGGCCTGCAGCTCACCGCCGGCGTCAACAACCTGTTCGACAAGGATCCGCCGATTTGCCTTTCGTGCTCGTTGAACGGCTACGACGCGTCCACCTACGACATCCCCGGTGGCCGTTTCTGGTACCTGCGCGCCGATCTGCGGTTCTGATTGGGCGATTCTGATCGGGCGATCCTGATCGACATCCCTGATCGGGCGTAGTCGCAATACCAACGGGCGGCGATGCGAATCGCCGCCCGTTTTTTGTGTGAGGGGAAAAGGTGTCGCCGCGCCTCAGCGCAACGCGCGTTCCGGCACGTCCAGGTCGATCGACAGCGCCAGATGGTCCGACAGCGCCGCCGGCAGCGCGCGCATGCCGACGCAGGCCAAAGAATCGGTCACCAGGATATGGTCGATCGCCTTGCGCGGTCCCCAGCTCGGGAACGTCGCCACCCTGAATGACGGCGGCTGCAGCCGGGTGCGTTTGTACAGCAGCTCCATTTCCGGGCGGTCGGGCAGGCAGTTGAAGTCGCCCATCAGCACCGCATGCGGATGCTCGTGCAGCAGCTCGGCGATGAAGGCCAGTTGCGAGCGGCGCGAGGTGGTGCCCAGCGACAGGTGCGCGATGGCGATGGTCAGGCCGTCGTCGCTGGTGCCGAACCGCGCCAGCAGCACGCCGCGGCCTTTGACGCGGCCGGGCAGCGGATGGTCAATGACCTCGACCGGTTCGAGCCGGCTCAACAGCCCGTTGGCGCTGGAGGCGACGCTGCCGACACGGCGGTTGGGCTGGTGGCTCCAGTAATTGAATCCGCCGCGCTCGGCGAGGTAATGGGTCTGGTTGGTGAAGCCCGAACGCCAGCTGCCCGGATCGCTTTCCTGCAGGCCGACGATGTCGTGCTGGCCGGCGAGCTTGGCGATCACATCGAGCGCGCCGCGCTTGTTGCCCGCCGGCAACACGTGCGACCAGCTGCGCGCGACGTAGTCGTGGTAGCCGCGCGTGCTGGAGCCGGCCTGGATGTTGGCGCTGAGCAGCTTGAGCCGGCGCGTCATGGCACGCTTACTTGCCCGCCGCGCGCTCCTGCGCGATCAGCAAATCGGTGATGCGCAACATGTCGTCGTAACTCTTGCCGAGCACGCGGTACTTGCCGTCGACGATCAGCGTCGGCGTGCCCTCGACGCCGCTGCTGAGCAGGAACTGCTTGGCGCGCGCGAGTTTGGCGTCGATCGTGAAACTGTGCATGGCATCAGCGAATACCTTCGGATCGACGCCGTAGTTGCCGTAGAACCTGGCGATCGCCTGTTCGTCTGGGACTTTGCCTTCGCCCGGCAGGCTCTGCGCGATGTGGATTGCGTGGAACAGCGCATCGTGGCTGCGGTCGACCAGGCCCATCGCGTCGGCGGCGTAGAAGGCATGCGCGTACGGGATCCATTCGCGGCCGAAAGCGGCCGGGACGTAGGTCAGGCGCACATCGGCCGGCAACTTCTTCTTCCACGCGCTCAGCAGCGGCTGCAGGCGGGCGCAGGCCGGGCAGACGTAACCGAACACCTCGACCACCTCGATCTTGCCGTTGCGCGGCTCGAACGGCTGGCCGCCGGGGATCTGCGCATAGTCGGTGCCGGCGACGAGGCCGGGAACGGCGGCCACGGCCGCGGCGTTGGCATCGGCGGGGGCAGCGGCAGTTCCGGTTTCGGTCGGCGGCGCGGTCGTGGCGCCGGCTGCGGCGGCACTGGAAGCCGCGGCCGCCTCGGCAGCGGCGCTAGGCGTACTGGACGTGGCCGGCGTCGCCGCGGTGTCGGCCGGTGCCGGCGCAGTCTGGCTGCTGCAGGCTACCAGCAGCAGCGCCGGCAGCAGAAGGGCGAAGGACTTCATCGTGCGTATCTCCATCGTGCATATCTCCAGCATGGATTCGGGGGTGACGGCATCAGCGGCGGGCTGCGCGCAGTTGCGCGATCAGCTGGCCGGCAATGCGCAGGGCGTCTTCATGGGTACGGCCCTGGACGCGATAGCGGCCGTTGACGATCAGTGTCGGCGTGCCCTCGACGCCGCTGCGCAGGGCGAAATCATGCGCGCGCTGCAGCTTGGCTTCGGTCGCGGCGCTGGTCATCGCAGTTTTCGTTTTCGCCGCGTCGAGGCCGTGCTGGCCATAGAACCAGGCGATCTCGTCGACCGTGGCGTTCATCGCCAAGGTCTTGTCGTCATGGATCGCACGGAACGTCGCAGCGTGGGTCCTGGTGAGCGCACGGGCGTCTTCGGCGGCGAAATAGGCGCGCGCATAGGGATCGCCGTCGCTGAACACGGCCGGGACGTAGCTGAAGCGCACGTCGGCCGGCAGCTTGCGCGTCCAGGCATCGACCTGGGGCTGAAAGTCGGCGCAGTGGGAGCACCAGTAGGCGAACACTTCGGCAATCTCGATCTTGCCGGCCAGCGGCTGGTACGGCTGGCCGCCGTCGATCAGCACGTAGTCTTCGCCTGCGACCGGCGCCGTGGCCGGCGTGGCCGCGACCGACAGCGGCAGCAACAAGGCGAACAACAGCGCGGCGAGAGATCGGGTCATGCGGGAAGCCTGCGGCTAAAAAAAACGCCGGCGCAAGGAGTCTGGCCGGCGTGGTGATTCAAGGGCTGTGAAATCTACGACCGCGACGCGCGGCGAAAGTTCACGATTGCGGTACGGGCGTAGTGGGAGCGGGCTGCGGCGCCGGCGTCGCAGCGCCGGCAGCGGCTACCGCACCGGCGGCTTCGCCGCCGCGGTCGTGCAGGCCTTGCAGGTAGCTGGCGAGCGACTGGATCTCCTCGTCGGTCAGCGACTTGGCGACCGTCGCCATCACATTGAACAGGTGCGGGTCGCGCTCGGGGGTGGTGCCGGCGCGGAACTCCTGCAGGCGGCGGACGACATAGGCCGACTGCTGGCCACCGACGTGCGGATACGCCGGGCCCGGATTGCCGGCGCCGCTCGGGCCGTGGCAGGCCATGCACGCCGGGATGCCGCGGCTGGCGTCGCCGCCGTGGAACAGCTTCTCGCCGACCTCGTAGAACTTCATGCCGGCGTAGGGACCGGCGGTGATCGCGCTGTCGTCGGCGATGCCGGCGCCGGACTTCTGGGTGGCGAAGTAGGCGCCGAGGTCGCGCATGTCCTGCGCGCTCAAGGGCGCCGCCATCGGCATCATCACCGCGGCCATGCCGGTGTTGCGCTCGCCACCCTTGAACAGCGCCAGCTGCTGCGCGACGTAGCGCTCCGGCATGCCGGCCAGGCGCGGGTACTGCGGATCGCTCGGGTTGCCGTCGAGGCCGTGACAGGCGGCGCAGGCGCCGGCCTTGGTGGCGCCGGCCTTGGCATCGCCCCAGTGCGCCTTGGCCAGGTCGGCGACTGCCGAGGCGTCCAGCGGCGCGGCTTGCACCGGCGCGTTGTCCGGCAGCGGCGTGACGGTGGTCTGGGCGAAGGCAGCTGCGGCTACACCCACTGCAACAGCAGCAAGCGCGGCGAGGGCAGCAATACCGTAGGCGCGGGCGTGGCGCATGCAGGGCTCCGATGACACTGGACGCGGCGCCGGACGGCGGCCGCAGAGATGCGGAATTATCGTCGTGGTACCGGAACCGGTCAAACCGGATCGCCGGCGCAAGCCGAAGCCGGCGCGCCCGCGTGCGAAGCTATGCCCATGTCAAAGCCCACGCCCAACCCGCTCGCCCGCGCCCAATACCTGCTGGCCGCGCACACCTTCAAGCAGCTGCCGCCCGACGGCGGCTTCGAGGTGACCTTCGCCGGCCGCTCCAACGCCGGCAAGTCCAGCGCGCTCAACGCGATCTGCCAGCAGAACGCATTGGCCCGCGTCTCCAAGACCCCGGGGCGTACCCAGCAGCTGGTGTTCTTCGATATTCCCCCGACCACCGACCGCTTCCTGGTCGACCTGCCCGGCTACGGCTTCGCCAAGGTCCCGAAGGACCTGCAGGCGCACTGGCAGGCCTTCCTCGACGGCTACTTCGGCAGCCGCCAAGCCTTGCGTGGACTGGTGGTGGTGATGGACATCCGTCATCCGCTGAGAGAGTACGACCGGCAGATGCTCGGCTACGCGGTCAACCGCGGCCTGCCCGCGCACGCGCTGCTGACCAAGGCCGACAAGTTGAGCCGCGGCGCGCAGGGCACTGCGTTGCTGACAGTGCGCAAGGAACTGGCGAGTGCATTCGGCGATACCGTCAGCGTGCAGACGTTTTCGGGGGAGTCGAAGTTGGGGGTTGAGGAAGCGCGTGCGGTGGT
>DASZZT010000010.1:0-18132 GCA_035543275.1 Luteimonas sp.
ACACGGCTGGACAAGGCGGGCAGTCTGGAAAGCATGCCTGTCGCTGTCAACCGGATCGCCGCCTTCGCAGTTGACAGCGCCCTGCCTGCGCTCGGTCGGGCGCTGTGGCCGGCGCGCTGCCTGGTCTGCGGCGAACGCGGCCACGCCCGACGCGACCTGTGTCCGGCCTGCAGCGACGCCTTGCCCTGGAACCGCAGCGCCTGCGCGCTGTGCGCGATCCCGCTTCCGATGGACGCGGGGCGGGCCTGCGGGCATTGCCTGCGACGCCCGCCGCCGTTGCATGCCACCCACGCCGCCTGCAGCTACGACTTCCCGGTCGACCGGCTGCTGCCGCGCTTCAAGTTCCATCACGACCTCGCCGCCGGTCGCCTGCTGGCGCAGCTGATGGCCGAAGCCTTCGCCACGCTCCCGCGGCCGCAGGCACTGATCCCGATCCCGCTGCATCTCAACCGCCTGCGCGCGCGCGGCTACGACCAGGCACTGGAACTCGCCCGCCCGCTGGCGCGCACATTGCAGATCCCCCTGCACGACGACCTGCTGCAGCGCACCCGCGCGACCACGGCGCAATCGGAGCTCAGCGCCAGCGCACGCCGCTGCAACCTGCGCGGCGCGTTCGCTGTGTGCGCTGCCGCGGCGCTGCCTGCGCATGTCGTCCTGGTCGACGACGTCATGACCACCGGCGCGACGTTGCATGCGGCGGCGAAAGCGCTGCGCCGGGCGGGCGTCCAGCGCGTCGATGCCTGGGTCTGTGCGCGGGTGCCGTGAGTTCAGCGCACCGCGTAATCCAGCGCGATTCCCGCGAACACCGCCGCGCCGACCCAGTGGTTGTGCAGGAACGCGCGGAAGCAGGCGTCGCGTTCGCGATGCCTGGCGATGACGAATTCGTAGACCACCAGCAGCGCGGCCACGCCGAGTCCACCCCAGTAATACACGCCGAGCTGGGCGTGCTGTCCGACCAGCGCCAGTGCGGCGAAGGCCAGCGCATACAACACGCCCTGCGCGACCAGGTCCATCTCGCCGAACAGGATCGCGGTGGATCTGGCGCCCATGCGGATGTCGTCGTCGCGATCGACCATCGCGTACCAGGTGTCGTAGGCGGTGGCCCAGAAAATGTTGGCGACGTACAGCACCCATGCCAGCGCCGGTACCTCGCCGCGGATCGCCGCAAACGCCATCGGGATGCCCCAGCCGAAGGCCATGCCCAGGTACACCTGCGGCAGATAGGTGTAGCGCTTCAGGTACGGATAGCTGGCGGCGAGCAGCACGCCGACCACGCTCAGGTAAATCGTGAGGCGGTTGAGCGTGAGCACCAGCGCAAAGGCCACCAGCATCAGCGCCGCGAACACCACCAGCGCCTCGCGGCCGGACACCGCGCCGGTCGCCAGCGGCCGCTCCCTGGTGCGTGCGACTTGGGGATCAAGCCAGCGGTCGGCGTAATCGTTGATCACGCAGCCAGCCGAACGCGTCAGCCACACGCCCGCGCTGAACACCAGCAATGGCCACAGCGGCGGCATGCCGTCGGCCGCCAGCCACAGGCCCCACCAGGTCGGCCACAGCAGCAGCAGCCAGCCGATCGGTCGGTCGCCGCGGACCAGCTTCCAGTACTGGCCAAGCCGTTCTTTCCAGGGCGGCACGTAGGCAGGGCCGTAGCGTTCGTAGCTCATGCGCGCAGGCTAGGCCGCTCGCGCCACTTCGCGCAATCATGCGAGAATGCGCGCCCCGCGGCATGTTTCGTCCGCAGCGGAACGCCCTGCGCCCGTAGCTCAGCCGGATAGAGTAGTGGCTTCCGAAGCCATTGGTCGGGGGTTCGAATCCCTCCGGGCGCACCACTGTTCTGCGGCTGACCCGGCTTGCCGGATTCCTGGACACTGCGGCCTCGCCGCGACTATTGGGTGGATCGTGCGCAATTACGACCTCGACTTCCTGAAAAAATTCTCGCTGGTGCTCGGCTTCCTGTCGTTCGTCACCTTGTGCCTGATGCTGCTTGCCAATTACCTGCAGCACACGCTCCCGACCGAGGCCTCTCCGGATGCGCTCCAGCGCACGCAAGCGCGCATCGCCCCGATCGGGGCGGTCTACGCCGGCGCCACCGGCGCCGCTTCCCAGGCCGCTGCCACAGCCGCGTCCGCCGCGGCGGCGGCTTCGCAGGTCGCCTACGGCGGCACCACCGATGGCTCGGTGATCTTCGGCAACCTGTGCACCGGCTGCCACACCTCCGGCGCCGGCGGCGCGCCGACGCTGGACAAGGCGCACTGGACCGCGCGCATCGCCGAGGGCAAGGACACCCTGCACAAGCACGCGATCGAGGGCTATACCGGCCCGGACGGTTTCGTGATGCCGCCCAAGGGCGGCAATCCGGCGCTGACCGACGCCCAGGTCATGGCCACCGTCGACTGGATGCTGGCGAACATCAAGTAGCGCCGCGACAAGCCCCGCTTGCGATTGAATCAAACGCGCCGCAGCGCGCTGTGAGCCATGCATGGCGCGTCTTTTGACGGGATGCGCTTCCAGCGTTGCAAACGCCGCCGCCCGACAATTCGCGATTGCGGCTCTTCGCGGCACCTCTGGCTATCATGTCGACATGGCCATGCCCGCCTTTCCCGACGCATCCACGACCCTGCTGCTCGACGGCCCCGCCGGTGCGCTCGAGATCACGGTCGACCGCAGCGAGGCGCCACCGTTGCCGGCGATCGCGATCGTCTGCCATCCGCTGCCGACCGAAGGCGGCACCATGCACAACAAGGTGGTAACGATGGCGGCGCGCGCCTTGCGCGAGCTCGGCCTGGACACCGTGCGCTTCAACTTCCGTGGCGCTGGCCACTCCGAAGGCGACTTCGACCAAGGCGTCGGCGAGGCCGACGACCTGCGTGCCGTCGTGGCCTGGGTACGCGCGCAGCGCCCGGACGCGGCGCTGTGGCTGGCCGGCTTCAGCTTTGGCGCGTACGTGTCGCTGCAGTTGGCAGCGGAATTGCAACCTTCGATGCTGATCTCGATCGCACCGCCGGTCGGGCGCAGCTGGGACTTCAAGGACATCACGCTGCCGACCTGTCCGTGGCTGGTGATCCAGGGTGAGGCCGACGACCTGGTCGATCCGCAGGCCGTGTTTGACTGGATCGATGCGATGACCGATCCGCCGGAACTGGTGCGGATGCCCGACACCAGCCATTTCTTCCATCGCAAGCTGATGGACCTGCGCGGCGCGATCAAGCACGGCGTAAAACCATATCTGCCCACCCCGCATGGCTGAGGCCCCGGCGGCGACGTGGCCGTCGCAGCATTACGCCACCGGCATCGCACGCGGCGACTGGCAGGACGATCCGGCGCAGCATGCGGCGTTGCACGAACTCGACCGCATCCATGGCGCATTGCTCGACGCGCCGCGCAAGGGACTGCTCGACATGTGGTTCGGGCGCAAAAAAAACGGCCCACCGCGCGGCCTGTACCTGTGGGGCGGTGTCGGCCGCGGCAAGACGTTCCTGATCGACCTGTTCTTCGACGCATTGCCGATCCGCGAGAAACGTCGCACCCACTTTCACCGCTTCATGCGCGAGGTGCACGAGCGCCTGCGCGCGCATGCCGGCGCGCGCGATCCGCTGGCCATCATCGCGCGCGAATGGCGTGCGCAACTGCGGGTGCTGGTGCTGGACGAATTTTTCGTCAGCGACATCGGCGACGCGATGCTGCTGGCGCGACTGCTGGAGCGGCTGTTCGCGGAAGGCGTGGTGCTGGTGACCAGTTCCAACACCGAGCCCGCGGCCCTCTACCAGGACGGCCTGCAGCGCGCGCGCTTGCTGCCGGCGATCGCGCTGATCGAGCGTCATTGCGCCGTGCTGCATCTCGACAGCCCGCAGGACTATCGTCTGCGCGTTCTGACCCGTTCGCCGGTGTACCGGCAGCCGCTCGACGCGGGCTCCGACCCATGGCTGCAAGCGCGCTGGCGCGAGCTCACCGTCGGCTGCCCGCATGAGGATGGCCCGCTGCTGGTCGACGGCCGCGCAATTCCCGTGCGCGGCCTTGCCGAAGGCCACACCTGGTTCGACTTCAGCGCGCTGTGCGAAGGCCCGCGCGCCGCCGGCGACTACATCGAGATCGCGCGCGAATTCCACACCGTGCTGCTCGGCGGCATCCCGCGCATGGACGCCCGCCGCGACGACGCCGCGCGCCGTTTTGTGACGCTGATCGACGAGTTGTACGACCGCCACGTCAACCTGGTGTGCGGCGCCGACGCACCGCCGTCGCTGCTGTATTCGGGCGAGCGACTTGCGGGCGCATTCGAGCGCACCGCCTCGCGCCTGATCGAGATGCAGTCGGCGGAATACCTGGCGCTGGAGCACCGCGGCTGACGCATTGCCCTCACTTCGTTACGAAGCATCGCGGAAAGCCAGCAAGAAATTGCTATCGCAGGCTTCCACGCAAACCGGATCACGGCAATGATTGCGTGCAAAATCTAGAGATTTCGCATGCTTAACAATTCATTTCCAGCCTAAGGCCCTAGCCTCCGGCCTCAAGTGCCACGCCTGCGTCGATAGGCCAGCAGCCCGTAGACCACGATCAGCACAACCAGCGCGATCCCGATCGCCGACCATTCCTTCGCGCTCAGCGTGGCCACGATCAGCACCATCGCCACCACCGCGAACAGCGGGATCAGTCCGCCGCCGGGCAAGACGAAGGGTTCGCCGCGCTCGCGCAGGTCGCGCCGTTGCGCACGCCATGCGGCCACGCTCACCAGTCCGTAGACCAGGCAGATGGCGCCGCCGGAGATCAGCGCCAGCGTATCGAAATTGCCACCCAGCGCCAGCAGCCAGGCTAGGCTGGCATGCGTGACCAGCGCCAGCAGCGGCACGCGGTGGCGCGCACTGACCGTGCCGAACGCGCGCGGGAGGTAGCCGTCGCGGCCCAGGGCGAACACCAGCCGCGAGGTGCCGAGCAGGTTGCCCATCAGAAAGCCGATCATCGACACGCACGCGGTCGCCAGCAGCAGCACGCGGCCGGGCGACCACAGCGCGCCGGCGGTGTCGGCCACCGGTACGCCGCTGCTGCCCAGCGCGGGGCCGAGCACGCCTTGGCCCACGATCTGCAAGCCAAGGTAGAGCAGTACCACCAGCAGGATCGCGACCAGCGTCGCGCGCGGCACGCTGCGTGCGGGGTCGGTGACTTCGCCCGACGGCACCAGCGCGGTTTCCATGCCCGAGTAGGCGAACATCACCAGCGCCATCGATGCGCCCAGCGCGCCCCAGGACGGCACCGCGCTTGGCGAGAAGCTGATCTGGCTCCAGTCGACGAAGAACATGCCGATCGCGGCCAGCAGGAACAGCGGCGTCAGCTTCAATGCCGCCAGCGCGGTGATCGCGCGCGCCCCCAGCTTGACGCCAAACGCGTTGAGCGCGAACAGCACGGCGTACACCGCGGTCAACAGCAACGCGCGCGGCAGCGGCGGCGCCAACGCCGGCACCAGGTTCGCCACCTGCACCGACAAGGCGGCGGCCACGCCCGCGCTGGAGGTGAAATTGCTGATCCACATCAGCGCGCCGGCGATGAAACCCGCAAACGGACCGAAGGTCGCGCTGAGATAGCTGTACGGACCGCCGGTCACCTGCACCCGGCTGCCGATCGCGGCGAAGCACAGCGCCACCGGGATGATCGCCAGCGCGCCGGCAACGAGCGCGAGAGGAGCCGCCGCGCCCATCTGCGCCGACAGCGCCGAGGGCATGCGGAAGATGCCGCCGCCGACGATGATGTTGATCACCGCCGCGGTCAGCGCGAACGAGCCGACCGCGCGCACCAGCGCGGCGTCGCCCTGCAGCGGTGCAGTGGAAAGCGGGCGGGTCGCGTCGTTCATCGGCAGTCTGCGCGGGTTTGGTGCCACAGCGTCGCATGCAACGCGACCGACGCGCTAGCATCGGGCCTGTCCACCGGAGTCCACGATGCGCCGATTGCTCCTGCCTGCCCTCCTCGCCGCCCTGCCGGCGCCCGCCGTCCACGCCCAGACCGCCGGGCGCCCCGAAGTCACCGCCGCCGCGCAGCGCGAACACGATGCGGTCGTGGCCTGGCGTCGCGATTTCCACCAGCATCCGGAGCTGTCCAATCGCGAGGAGCGCACCGCGGCCAAAGTCGCCGAACATCTGCGCGCGCTCGGCTTGAAACCTAAAACCGGCATCGCCCATCACGGCGTGGTCGCGATCATCCAGGGCGGCAAGCCGGGGCCGAAACTCGCGCTGCGCGCCGACATGGACGCGCTGCCGGTCACCGAGCAGGTCGACCTGCCCTTTGCGTCGAAAGTGACGACCACCTTCAACGGCCAGAGCACCGGGGTGATGCACGCTTGCGGCCACGACGCGCACACGAGCATCCTGTTGGGCATCGCCGATGCGCTGGTGGCGATGCAGAAGGATCTTCCGGGCGCGGTGATGCTGATCTTCCAGCCATCGGAAGAGGGCGCGCCGGCCGGTGAGGAAGGCGGCGCGGCGCTGATGCTCAAGGAAGGGTTGTTCCGCGACTTCAAGCCCGACGCGGTGTTCGGCCTGCACGTGTTCTCGACCTTGCAGGCCGGCCAGATCGGCGTGCGCTCCGGGCCGCTGATGGCGGCGTCCGACAAGTTCACGATCAAGGTGAAAGGCCGGCAGACGCATGGTTCCGCGCCGTGGGGCGGGATCGATCCGATCGTTGCCGCCGCCGACATCATCGGCAGCGCGCAGAGCATCGTCAGTCGCCGCACCAATATCGCGAAATTGCCGGCGGTCGTCACCTTCGGCGCGATCCATGGCGGCATCCGCTACAACATCATTCCCGACGAAGTGGAGATGGT
Organism: Luteimonas sp.; assembly: GCA_035543275.1. GTDB lineage: Bacteria > Pseudomonadota > Gammaproteobacteria > Xanthomonadales > Xanthomonadaceae > Cognatiluteimonas. The sequence continues at coordinate 6,806 of DASZZT010000010.1, forward strand.
CGGCACCATCCGCACCTTCGACGCCGGCATGCGCAAGAGCATCCTCGCCGACCTTGCCAACGTCGCCGAACACGTCGCCCTCGCCAACGGCGCGACGGCCGACGCGCAGGTGCCAGACGGCCCCGGCAACCCGGTCACCTACAACGATCCTGTGCTGACCGCGCGCATGCTGCCGAGCCTCAAGGCCGTGGCCGGCGCGGCCAACGTGATCGAGCCGCCGCTGCAGATGGGCGCCGAGGATTTCTCGTTCTACGCGCGGCAGGTGCCGGCGATGTTCTTCTTCGTCGGCGCCACCGCGCCAGGCATCGACCCGGCGACCGCCCCGAGCAACCATTCGCCAAAATTCGCGCTCGACGAGTCCGCACTCGACCTCGGCCTGCGCGCGCTGCTGCAGGTGACGCTGGATTACCTGCATGGTGCTCCCGCGCGATAATCCGCGAATGACATCGCCCGACCTCCCGCTCGGCCGCGCAGTCGAGTATCCGCGGCATTACGATCCGGCACTGCTGTTCCCGATCGCACGCAGTATCGGTCGCAGCGCGCTGTCGCTTGGCGCCGCCTTGCCTTTCATCGGCCACGACCGCTGGCATGCGTATGAGTTGTCGTGGCTGGATCCGCACGGCAAGCCGATGGTGGCGACCGCGACGTTCACGGTGCCGGCGGATTCGCCGAACCTGGTCGAATCCAAATCGCTGAAGCTTTACCTCAACTCTCTCAACGCCAGCCGCTTCGATACGCCCGAGGCGGTGCGTGCGCGCATCGCTGCCGACCTGACCAAGGTTGCCGGCGCCGACGTGGCGGTCGCGTTCGGCCTGCCGCCGATGCTCGACGACGACGCGCAGCTGATCGACACGATCGCGCTGGCGATCGACGACTACGGCCCGCCGAACGCGCGTTACCTGCAAACCGATGGCGACGAAGAAGTCGCCGAAACGTTGCGCTCGCAGCTGCTGAAGTCCAATTGCCCGGTCACCGCGCAACCGGACTGGGCGGAACTGCGCATCGCCTATCGCGGCGCACGCATCGATCGTGCCGGGCTGCTGCGCTACGTGGTGTCCTTCCGCGACCACGCCGACTTCCACGAGCAATGCGTGGAGCGCATCTTCGTCGACATCCTGGCGCGCTGCCGGCCACGCGCACTGTCGGTGCAGGCGCGCTACACCCGCCGTGGTGGGCTCGATATCAACCCGTGGCGCGCGACCGCCGATTGCGCGCCACCGCAGGCCAGCCGGGAATTCCGGCAATAGCGGCCGGCAATGACGCAGCAATTGATGGCGCCGCCATCACGCCGGCGCGATGTTCCCTTAACACGGATCGTGGGAGCCTGCGCGCGAGATCCACCGAGGCACAGGAGGCCCCGATGTCCATCCCACAGACACCCAACGATTCAGATTCGCTGTCGCTGACACCGAGTGCTTCGGTCTCCGGCAAGCCGGACTTCTCCAACGTGCAAAGCCATGTCGATACCGTGCCGGGCGGCGGCAAGCCAGACTTTTCCAACGTGCAAGGTCACGTCGACACCGTGCCCGGCGGCAGCGGAGGCGGTGGCAGCGAAGGCATGCAGACTTACACCGTGCGCAAGGGCGACACGCTCTCGCACATTGCACAGCATCATTACGGCAAGGCCAGTAAGTGGCACGCGATCTTCGAAGCCAATCGCGACCAGCTCGACAACCCCGATCTGATCCAGCCGGGCCAGGTCCTGAAGTTGCCCGCTGACGCCTGACATTCCCCATCACCTATGCACGGAGATCCACCATGACCCGCAATCCCATCCATACCGCAATCGCGGTCGCGTTGTTCGCCACGCTGGCGCTCGCCGGCTGCAAGAAGAAAGACGAAGCCGCCGTGACTCCGCCGCCAGTCACTGAGCCGGCGGCCCCGGCGCCGATGCCGACCGAGCCGGCGCCTCCTGCGGCGTTTAGCGTGACCACGGTCGACCTCGGCAGCGCAGTCGGCGCCGACAACCGCGTCACCGCGCCGATGACCAGCTTCGCCAAGGGCGACACCATCCATGCCTCGGTCGCCACCGACGGCGCCGCCGGCAACCTCACCGCCAAATGGACCATGAGCGGCATGGGCGACCATGTGGTCGACACCCAGGACAAGGCGGTCGCCGCCGGCCCGCAGGTCACCGAGTTCAGCATCAGCAAGCCCGATGGCTGGCCGGTCGGCAAGTACAAGCTCGAGATTTCGTCCAACGGCATGGTCGTGCAGAGCCGCGAGTTCGACGTCAAATAACGCTCTCTCCCCCGCCGCGAGGCGGACAAGCTCGGGCGCGACTGTCGGTCGCGCCCTTTTTTTGGTGACGCGCCATGCCGAACTGCCGGCAAAAAACGATCTGTCAGACCGGAGAGCGTCTGCCGACGCGGAGCGTCTTCAGCCCGACAGATGCTCGATCGCGGCGACGCTGCCGAGGCGGTCGGCGAGACGTTGCAACAGGGCAAGACGGTTGTTGCGCACCGCCGCATCGTCGACATTGACCATCACGGCGTCGAAAAACGCATCGACCTGCGGTCGCAGCCGCGCGAGACGGCCGAGCACCGCAACGTAGTCGCGTTGTGCCAGCGCGTCGTCGGTGTCGGCGATGGCCGCCGCGACCGCATCGGCGAGGTCCTGCTCGGCGCCGGGCGTCAGCAATGCAGCGTCGACCGATGAAGGAATCGTGCCTTCGACCTTCTTGAGGATGTTGCGAATGCGCTTGTTGGCCGCGGCCAGGGCTTCGGCTTCTGGCAGCGTGGCGAATTCGCCGATCGCCTTGAGGCGGTGGTCGAAGTCGAGCAGCGAAGCTGGGCGCAGCGCGGCGACCGAATCGAATTGCTGCGGTGGAACTCCTCGATCGGCGTAGTAACCGCGCAGGCGCTCAAGAATAAATGAGAGAAGATCAGCAGCGATCTCCCAATGACTAGGCAGAGTAAAAGCTTCTCCACCTGGCTTGACCGAGATTCCCTTGCGTTCTGCCTCCATTCTTGCGTCATGTCGTTCGCGGGCAACAACAAATGCGATCGACTTTTGAACAATTTCAACTGCTTTCTCAAGATATACGAGCAGCGGAAGGTCAATCTCGCCCTCTACTAGGGATCTTGCCAAACCCAGCGCATTGCGCCGCAGCGCAAACGGATCCTTGTTGCCGGTCGGTTGCAGGCCGGCAGCGAAACCACCGGCCATCGTGTCCAGACGCTCGGCTATCGCCAGCACTCGCCCCAGCTTCGACGGTGCGATCGCATCACCGGAGAAACGCGGCATGTACGCCTCGTCGATCGCAGCGGCAACGTCAGCGGGTTCGTTCGCAGCGGCAGCGTAATAACGGCCGGCGATGCCCTGCAGCTCGGGGAATTCGTTGACCAGTCGCGATTGCAGATCGGCCTTCGACAGCTCGGCGGCGCGCCGCGCGAGCTTCGGATCGACACCGACCTCGCCAGCGATGGCTTCCGCCAACGCTGCGGCACGTTCGACCTTGTCGGCGATGGTACCGAGCTTGGCTTGGTAAGTGACGTTGGCGAGGCCGGCATTCATCGACGCCAGGCCTTGCTTCAAATCCTCGTCGAAGAAGAACTTCGCATCGGCGAAGCGCGGCCGTATCACGCGCTCGTAGCCCTTGCGGACCTCGGCGACACCCTTCGACTCGATGTTGGCGATGCCGACGAAGCGTTCGGTGAGCTTGCCGTCCGCATCCAGCATCGGGAAGAACTTCTGGTTGGCTTCCATGGTTGCGATCAACGCTTCCTGCGGCACCGCGAGGAACTCGCGCTCGAAGCCGCACAGCACCGCGCTCGGCCATTCGACCAGACAGTTGACCTGTTCGAGGTTGCCGGCATCGATGCGGGCGACACCACCTGCGGACTGCGCCGCGTGCTCGACCTCGCGCACGATGCGTTCGCGGCGCTCGTCGGCATCGACCAGCACTTTGGCGCCGCGCAATGCGTCGACATAATCGCCAGGCATGCCGATCCACACCGGCTTGTCGTGCCCGAAGCGATGGCCGCGGCTGTTGCGGCCGGCCTCGACGCCGAGCGCTTTGCCGGCGATCACATCCTCGCCGTGCAGCATGACCAGCCAGTGCACCGGGCGCGCGAAGGCGTAGTCGTGGTCGCCCCAGCGCATCGGTTTTGGAATCGGCATCGCCGCGAGCGCCTCGCGCAAAATCTCCGGCAGCAGCGCCGCGGTACGCGCGCCAGGCTTGACCGCGCGATAGACGAAACGCTCGCCCTTGTTGTCGGTCGTGCGCTCCAGTTGCGTCCATTCCACGCCGACCTTCTGCGCAAAGCCCTGCAACGACTTGGTCGGCGCGCCGTCCACGTCGAGTGCGATGTTGAGGTACGGGCCCAGCACTTCCGAGTGCTGTTCGGGTTGTTCCGCGGCCACGCCCGGCAGCAACACGGCGAGGCGGCGTGGTGTGTATAGCGGTTTCGCTTCGCCGCGCTCGAGCGCGATGCCGCGCTTCACCAAGCCGTCGATCACGCCATCGAACAGCGCCTGCGCCAGGCCCGGCAATGCCTTGACCGGCAGCTCCTCGGTGCCCAGTTCGATCAACAGCGGCCGCATCGTCCTCGTCACGCTGCCTCCCGACTGGACTGTTTCAGGCCGGGAAAACCGAGCTTCTCGCGTTGCGCGTAATAGCTCTCCGCCACCGCCTGCGACAGCTTGCGCACGCGCAGGATGTAGCGTTGGCGTTCGGTGACGCCAATCGCGCGGCGCGCATCGAGCAGGTTGAACGCGTGCGAGGCCTTGCATACCTGGTCGTAGGCAGGCAGCGGCAGGCCGAGTTCGACCAATGCCTGCGCCTCGACCTCGCATTCGTCGAAGCGGCGCAGCAGGACTTCGACGTTTGCGTGTTCGAAGTTGTACGCGCTCTGCTCGACCTCGTTCTGGTGATACACATCGCGGTAGGTCACCGGCCCCCGTGGGCCGTGCGTCCAGACGATGTCGAACACGTTGTCGACATTCTGCAGGTACATGCACAGCCGCTCCAGGCCGTAAGTGATCTCGCCGAGCACCGGCCTGCATTCCATGCCGCCGGCCTGCTGGAAGTAGGTGAACTGGGTGACTTCCATGCCGTTCAACCACACTTCCCAGCCCAGGCCCCAGGCACCGAGCGTCGGCGATTCCCAGTTGTCCTCGACGAAGCGCAGGTCATGCACCAGCGGGTCGATGCCCAGCGCCATCAGCGAGCCGAGATACAACTCCTGGAAGTTGTCGGGGTTGGGCTTCATCACTACCTGGAACTGGTAGTAGCGCTGCAGGCGATTGGGGTTGTCGCCGTAGCGGCCGTCGGCGGGACGGCGGCAGGGCTGCACGTAGGCCGCGTTCCACGGCTCCGGGCCGAGCGCGCGCAGGAAGGTCGCCGGATGGAAGGTGCCGGCGCCGACCTCCAGATCGAGCGGCTGGATCAGCACGCAGCCCTGCGCGGCCCAGTAGGCGTTGAGCTTCTGGATCAGCTCCTGGAACGTGAGGCCGGTCATGACGTGCGTGCGGTCCGTATCTGGGCGCGGAAAAGCGGGCTAGTATAAGTTGTCCAAAAGTACACGCTCGCGCGGCTCCATTACGGCCCGCTGCGCCGACGTTTCAGGAATTTCCGCCGGTTTGAACGCACCTTTTCTCATCCTCCAGACCGGACAACCGGTCGCATCGCTGCGCCGCCATGGCGGCTTCCCGCACTGGATCCGGGTCGCGGCCGGACTCGCGCCCGACGCGGCTGTGGTCGTCAACGTCGAACAGGGCGATGCATTGCCGCCGCGCGACGGATTCGCCGGCGCTGCATTCGCAGGAGTGATAGTCACCGGTTCCGGCGCGATGGTCACCGAGCGTCGCGACTGGAGTGAGCGCAGCGCCGGCTGGTTGCGCGACGCCGCGCATGCGGGCCTGCCGCTGTTCGGGATCTGCTACGGCCACCAGTTGATCGCACACGCGCTGGGTGGGGACGTCGGCGACAACCCGAATGGACGCGAGATGGGCACGATCGATCTCGAACTGCATCCGCATGCGGCCGAGGATCCGTTGTTCGCCGGACTGCCGGCGCTATTCCCGGCGCAGGCCACGCATCTGCAATCGGTGCTGCGCGCGCCGGACGGCGCGACCGTGCTGGCGAAATCGGCGCAGGACGCCTGCCACGCATTCCGCTGGGGCAAGGCCGTCTGGGGCGTGCAGTTCCATCCGGAATTCAGCGCCACGCACATGCGCGGATACGTGCAGGCTCGGCATGACGCGCTGGCGCGGGAAGGTCGCTGCGCCAGGCGCCTGGCGCGCGAGATCAGCGCCGCACCGCATGCACGCCGCGTCTTGCGGCGTTTCGTGCGGCATGCGCGCCAGCTCCACAATCACTGAAGTCCGGCATTGAAATTCTGGGGAGCGAGATGAGCGAAATCAGGAAAGTGTCCGCGTCGGCCGGCGCGGAATGGCTGCTGGGCGGGTTCGCGCTGCTGCGCAAGGCGCCGCTCGGGCTCGGCCTGCTGGGGTTGATCTACGGCGCGCTCGCATTACTGGTCTCGCTGAGCGTCGAACGCAACATGACCTTGTTCGTGGTGCTCGAGCTGGCGCTGATCCTGGCCGGGCCGTTGCTGCTGGGTGGTCTGGTCCATGCCGCGCGTAGCGTCGACCAGGGCGGCAAAGCGGAGCCGGGGCAGTTGCTGGAGGGCGCCCGCTCGGGCCGCGCCGCGCGCTTGCTGGCCACCTTGATGCCGCAGATCGTGGCGCTGATCGTTTGTGCTGTGCTGCTGATCCTGATGGTCGGAAGCGACCAGCTGGTGCAGATGGCGCAGACGCTCGAGCGCATGCAGGGACAGTCGACGCCGGATCCGGCACTGGTCAGCTCGCTGCCGATCGGGCGACTGATGCTGTGGCTGCTGCTGGTGTTCATGATCGGGCTGGTCACGAGCTTCTTCACCTTCGTCGCCGTGCCCGAGATCATGTTCACTCAAAGCGGCGCATTCGCCGCCATGCAGCGCAGCTTCCGAGCCTGCGTGCGCAATCTGCCGGCGTTGATCGTATTCTTCGTGCTGACCGTGATCGCGGTGGTCGTGCTCTATATCGCGATCATGATCGTGGCTGTGATCGTCAAGCTGATCGCCGGCGCGATGGCGATGCAGATCGTCATCCAGTTGCTGGCGATGGCGGTATTCATGCCGCTGGTGACCGGCGCGATGTATTACGCGTGGAAGCAGATGCTCGGCGATGGCCAGACCGCCATCGCCGAGCCGTCGGCGGGGTTCGAGGCCTAGAGCGCGACGGCCTGCAGCGCGGCGACGTAACGTAGCAGCAGCCACGCCACCAGCGCGAAACCGGCGACGACCTGCAACGCGATCCATGCCTTCGCCCAGACGGGCAGGCGCGGATCGCCGTCGCCACGCACCGCGCGGGCATGGATCACGCGGGTACCGGCGACGTAATCGTGCAGCGCGCGTTTTTGCGGCGGCACCGCCGCCAGCGCATGGCCAAGATTGAACGTCAGCCACGACAGCGCTCCGGCGAAATGCCGCGCGGCCGCTTGCCCGACACCGAGCCGGCGTCCATCCAGATCGGTGACCTGCAACGCCAGGGCGCGCTTGCCGGGCGTCGCCTGCCATACGGATCGCTCGAAGCCGATCCAGTAGAGCGCCGCCAGGATTGCAAAGGCCAACGTCGGTGGCAACAGCAGCGTGCGCAGCGCCGCTTCGACTGCCGCCGCCGCAGAGCGCAACGGCGCATCCTGCATGAGCTGCGCTGCCAACCCGGCAGGATCGACGAGCTGCCCCAGCGCATCCGCCATCCGCGTAGCGACGATTTGCACGAATTGCGCCCATTCCGCACGCAACGAAGCCGCGCCGGCGACGATGGCTTGCTTCGTCAGCAACAAAGAGGCGACTGCAACGATCGCCGCATCCAGCGACCACGCCGCATGGCGCGCGAGGAAGCCCGCGGGAACCGGGCCGCCGTCAGCCATCGTGCTGTCAACCACCGTGTTCCGCAGCGGATTCGCGCGGCGCCACCGCGCGCGCGGCGAGGATGCCGAGTTCGTACAGCACGACCATCGGGATCGCCAGCAGCAGTTGCGACACCACGTCCGGAGGCGTGATCACCGCGGCGACCACGAAGATGCCGACGATCGCGTAGCCGCGCCATTCGCTCAACTGCCTCGGGGTGACCCAGCCCAGCAGCACCAGGATCACCAGTGCCACCGGCAACTCGAAACTCAATCCGAAGGCGAGGAAGATCACCAGCACGAAATCCAGGTAGGCGTTGATGTCGGTCATCATCGCCACGCCCGCTGGCGTCACCTTGTTGAGGAACGTGAACACTGCCGGCAGCACGATGAAATACGCGAACCCGCAACCGGCATAGAACAGCGCCAGCGCCGACCCCAGCAACGGTAGTGCCAGTCGCTTCTCCCGCTTGTACAACCCGGGCGCGACAAACGCCCATAGCTGGTACAGCAGCCACGGCATCGCCACGACCACCGCGACGAAGAACGCCAGCTTCAGCGGCGCGAAGAACGGCGAGGCGACCTCCACCGCGATCAGCTGCCCGCCCTTGGGCAGTTTGTCGAGCAGCGGCTGCGCCAGCCACGCATACAGGCGGTTGGCGAGCGGCAGCAGCGCGACGAACAGCAGCATCAGGCCGGCCACTGCGCGCAACAGCCGCATGCGCAACTCGATCAGGTGATCGAGCAGGCTGCCGCCGGCCTCGTCGTCAGCGGGGGGCGTCATCGTCTTCCGGGGCAGGCGGCGGCACCGGAGGGAGTGGCGGGCCGCGCATCAGGCCCTCGCGGGCTGCGTCGAATTCGCGCTGCAGGTCGCCGCCGGCATTGCGCAACGACGCCTGCGCATCGCGCATCGCGGCTTGCGTCTCGTGCAGGTTGCGCTTGAGTTCCTCGGTCGCAAGATCGTGTTCGAGCTCCGCCTTGACCGAATACCACTGCGCGCGCGCGCGCCGCACCCACAGCCCGGCGAAGCGCGCCGCCTTCGGCAGCCGCTCCGGGCCGAGCACGATCAGCGCGACCACCGCGATCATCAGCAGTTCGGAAAAACCGACGTCGAACATGGCCGCAGCCTGCGCGCGACGGCGTCAGCGCGCGACCGGCGGGTCGCGATCGTTGTCGTGCGTAGTCGCGGTGCTGCTCGCGGTGGTGGTGCTGTCGTCGCGGCGGGTTTCGTCGGGCAGCTGCGCCGGCGGACCCGCGGGCTTGTCGTCGTCGTCCTGCATGCCCTTCTTGAAGCCCCTGACCGCGTCACCGAGGTCCTGGCCGACGTTCTTCAGGCGCTTGGTGCCAAACACCAGCACCACGATCAGCAGCACGATCAGCCAGTGCCAGAGACTCAGACCGCCCATGGGATTCGCCTTGCGTCGGGGAGCGACAGAATAGCGCAGCGTCGGTGACGCTGCGCTATTCCGGCCTGGTTACGGGGTCGCCGGCAGCGGTTCGGTGGTGGCCGGGTTGCTGTCGACCGGCGCGAACGGCTGCGGCTTCGGATCGTCGTTCACCGCTGCCGCCGGCTGCGGCGCAAGCGTCGTGGAAGCCGAGGCATTGCCCGCGGCAGCCCGCGCGCCAGCGCGCGGCGCTTCATCGCTGCGGGCGGCGCGGGCGGCGGTGGTGGCTTCTTCCAGCTCATCGCGGAAGGCGACCACCGCGTTCGACGGCTGCTGTGCCAGGCGACCCTCGAAGATCATCCGCGGCGTGGTGTCGCGACCGTACACCGCCTCGTTGGCGGCGTCGTCGATTGCCAGCACCGCGCCGTCGAGCGCGACGCCGGCGAACAATCCGCGGGCGCGCGACCACGACCAGATCTCGGCCTTCATCTCGCCGTCGGTCGCGGCGCTGGCGCTGCGTCCGATCGGGCCGGCGGCAATCCCGGCATCGGCGCCGAGGGTGAATTTGCCGTTGACGATCGATTCCAGCCCGCGATCGCTGCGGAACACCAGCACGATGTCGGAGGACTGCACCCCGGCCTGCAAGCCGATGCTGGCGCCGGTGAGGCTGACGAAGCTCGGGTTCGACCAGGTGCCGTCGGCATTCTTCACCGACAGCAGGCCGTGGCCGCGGCGGCCGCCGATCACCAGGCCAGCCTTGATCGAGTCGGGCACGACGACGATCGCGTGCGCCTCGTCGAGCAGCTTGTCGGGAATCGCCGACTCCGGGATCGCCTGGATATCCGTCAGCACGCGCACCGCGTTTTGCGCGCGCGCATCCTCGGTGGAACCAGCGAAGGCGGCGCCGGCGAAGGCGCCGGTCAGCAACAGCGCGGAAGACAGCAGGATCGACAGACGCGGCAAGCGGGACATGGCAGGCTCCGGACGGGGGATGGATGAAGGACAAGACAGCCGGAGTTCAGGCTAGTCGCCGCGGCATGAATCTACTCTGAGCCTGCACTCAACTGCCCGATCCGATGCCGGAAAATTGTCTAGCCGCGCGGCCCACCCATCACCGGCACCACGCCCGGCAGACAACGCGCCGCTTTTTTCAGACCACCTGCAGGTTGGCGTACGCCGCGCCGCACATAATTACGAGTGGCCTGCGGCAATCGGCGCGGCGCACCGCGCGGGGAAACATCCGCTGCCAGGAACACATTCATTCGACCGACAGATTGGCGTAGGCCAATACCAGCCACTTGCTGCCGGCGTCGTCGAAATTGACCTGCACGCGCGCGTGCGCGCCGCTGCCTTCGTAGTCGGTCACGGTGCCGGCGCCGAAGCTGGGATGGCGCACGTTCTGGCCGAGGCTGATCGCGGGTATCTCGATCGCGGCATGGCCGTAGTCGCGTTTGGATTGTCGTGCGAACGCCGGCCGCGACACCTGCACCCGCGGCCGCACCTCATTCAGCAATGGGCCCGGGATTTCACGCAGGAAGCGCGAAGGAACCCCGTACATGTCCTGCCCGTGCAGGCGCCGCGCCTCGGCGTAGGTCAGCACCAGTTTCTGCCGCGCGCGGGTGATGCCGACGTAGGCAAGGCGCCGTTCTTCCTCCAGTCGGCCCGACTCCTCGGTCGATTTGTTGCTCGGAAACAGGCCTTCTTCCATGCCGGCAAGGAACACCAGCGGGAATTCCAGGCCCTTGGCCGAATGCAACGTCATCAATTGCACGCCGTCCTCGCCAGATTGCGCCTGGCCCTCGCCGGCCTCGAGCGCGGCGTAGGCGAGGAAGGCGACCAGCTCGCTCAACGCGGCGGCTTCCTCGTCGTCGTCGCGCTGCACGAAGCGCGAGGCCACCGACACCAGTTCGTCGAGATTGTCGGTGCGTGAATCGAGCTGGCCTCTCGACTCATTGGCGTAATGCACGCGCAGCCCGGAGCGTGCCAGCACGTGGTCGATCTTCTCCTGCAGCGGCAGTTCGGCGGTCTCCGCGGACAGCGCGTCG
>DASZZT010000011.1:0-13361 GCA_035543275.1 Luteimonas sp.
CGATCCCCATGTGCTCGATCGAGGAGTAGCCGAACAGGCGCTTGATGTCACGTTGTCGCCAAAGGAAGAAAGCGGCGAGCAGTACCGATAACAAGCCAAATCCCATCATCAGGTGACTGGCAAGGCCGGAATGCGTGGCGCCCTCCACCAGTACCTTGCAGCGCACGACCGCATACATGGCCACGTTGAGCAGCAGCCCGGACAGCACCGCCGAGATCGGCGTGGGCCCCTCGGCATGGGCGTCGGGCAACCAGTTATGCAAGGGAGCCAGACCGACTTTCGTGCCGTAGCCGACCAACAGGAAAACGAACGCTATGGACATTACACCGGGCTCCAACTGTCCCTTGACGGCATTGAGATGCGTCCACAGCAGGGCGGTGGAGCCATCGGCGCCGAGCACCTTTTCAGCCGCCAGGTACAGCAAGATGGTGCCGAACAGGGCCTGGGCGATGCCCACGCCGCACAGGATGAAATACTTCCATGCCGCCTCGATGCTCGCGGCGGTGCGGTACAAGGACACCAGCAGCACGGTCGACAACGTGGCTGCTTCCATCGCTACCCACAACAGTCCGAGATTGTTGGTCGACAGGGCCACCAGCATGGTCGACACGAAGAGTTGGTACATGCTGTGGTAAAGGCGCAACCGCTGGCGATTCACGCGACCGTGATCCTCTTCGACGCGCATGTAGGGCCGGGAGAACATGGCCGTCGTCCAGCCGACGAAGGCGGTCAGCGCGATCAGGAATACGTTGAAGGGATCGACAGAGAATTGCTCATGGCCCAGCAGCAAGGGACCTTCGATGATGACGCGCCGGGCCAACGCGGCGCTCGCCAGAAAAGTGCCAAAACTGAAAGCGACATTGACCTCGGGTGCCCAGCTGCGAGCGCCGAAAACCGCCAGCGTCAGGCAGCCGGCCAGGGGGAGTCCCAGGAGAAGCCAGAGCTCCATCTCAGTCCTCCTTGAGTTTTTCGAGATGTTGCAGATCGAGGCTGTCGAACTGCTCGCGAATCTGGAAGAAGAACACGCCGAGGATCAGCGTTCCCACCAGGACGTCCAGGGCGACGCCGAGTTCGACGATCATGGGCATGCCGTGGGTCGCGCTTGCGGCGGCAAAGAACAGCCCGTTCTCCATCGCCAAAAACCCGATGACCTGCGAAATCGCCTTGCGCCGCGTGATCATCATCAGGAACGACAACATCACCACCGCCATCGCGATGCCCAGCGTACTGCGCGCAATGCTGGTCGACAGTTGTGCAATGGGTTGCGACAGCGCGAACGTGAACACCACCAGCAAGATGCCGACAAGCATGGTGGTCGGAATGTTGAGCAGCGGTTCCGTGTCCCAGCGGACATCGAGGCGCCGGATCAACCGATGCAGGATCCAGGGCAGCAAGATCACCTTGAGGATCAACGACAAGGCGGCCGAGATATAGAGGTGGTGCTGACCCGACGTGTAGGCAACCGCGGCCGTGGACACGCTGAGCACGGCTCCCTGCCACGCGTATAAATTCACCAGCGACAGGATGCGTCGCTGTGACAGCATCGAAAATGAAGTCAGAAGCAGCACGGCGGCGCCCAGATCAATCAGCTGCGATGTCCACGGCAAATTTGGCATCGTTCAGCTGCCGAGCAGTTGGTGAACGAGCAGCCCCAACACAGCGAGCAGAAAGGCAGTGGCGAGAAACTCGGGAGCACGGAAAATTCGCAGCTTGGCACTCAGCGTCTCGATCAACGCAAGCGCGGCCCCGACCATGCCGAGTTTCACTGCCGAGATCACAGAACCGATCAGGACTGCGACCCACCCGCTGGTGGGCGCGGTCAGACCCCAAGGGACGAAGATTGCGAGGCCGATTGCGGCAAAGTTGAGCAGCTTGAGCGCCGAGGTCCACTCGATCAACGCGAGATGGCGGGCCGAATATTCCAGCACCATGGCCTCATGGATCATGGTCAGCTCAAGGTGGGTGGCGGGATTGTCGATCGGGATACGCGCATTCTCGGCCAGCAGGACCATCGCGAAGGCCACGCCGGCAAAGGCGAGGCTGGGAGAGATCGCCAACTCGCGATGCGCGAGCGTCTCGACGATCGTCGGCAGCAGCGTGCTGTGCGAAAGCAACGACGCCGTAAAGAAGACCATCAACAATGCAGGTTCGGAAAGAAACCCGACCAGCATTTCGCGACGGGCACCGAGCGTGCCGAACGCGGTGCCGATATCCATACCGGCCAACGCGGTGAACACGCGGGCAACGGCGAACAGACCCACGAGCGCGATCGTGTCGGCCGAGGTCGCCAGCAGCGGTCGGCTGCCAAAGATCGGAATGATCGCCGCCGCCAGCGCCATCGCGCCAAGCTGCACATAGGGGGACGCACGAAACAACGGCGACGCGCCATGAGCGACCACCGCATCCTTGTGCAGCAATTTGCGCAAGGTTCGGTAGGGTTGCAGCAGGCCCGCGCCTCGACGGTTCTGCAGCCATGCCCGGCACTGATCCACCCAGCCAACCAGCAACGGCGCCGCGGCGATGGCGAGCAGTGCCTGCGCCAGGGCGAGCAGCGGAAGATCGGCCGTCACAGTACGAACGCCAGCAGGATCAGGAGGGTGGCGAAGCTGTACATCAGGTACAGGGAGATGCGTCCCTGTTGCAGGAAACTGACCCAATGGGCCACCACTTCGACCGCCCGCACGATCGGGGTATACAGCCAATCCCACCAGCGATCGGCGAGCCGGAGGGCATACTTGGGAGCGACATCAACAGGCGTGGGTAGCAGGCGCTGTATGCGGAAAAACGGCCCGAAAATATGGCGGATGGGCTGACCAAAACCTTCGGCAGTGTCCTGCATGCGGGGCGTCGGATCCGGAGAGCCGCAGTTCCACGCCGCGCTACGCCGAACGCGGCCATGGTAGAGGCGGCGCACCAGCAAAAAGATGATAGTGACACTGAGCGCGATACCAGCGCCGAAGGCGAGAGGACTGTAGGAGGCTCGGTCCGCGGCAAAGGGCGTGATCGCCCACCAGGACGCCGCGTGAGCGCCCAGTGTCGCGCCCAGAAGACCTTGATTTACCTGGTCGAGCGCTCGCAGTACGACAACCGGAAATAGCCCAAGCCCGATGCAAAGGGCGGCGAGCCAGGTCATCCCCATGCGCTCCAACGTGCCGGCATCATGTGCATCTGCGAGTGAAGGCTCGCGCGAACGGCCGAGAAAGATCACCCCGTAGAACTTGACCAGGACATAGGCCGCGAGAGCCAAGGTCAATGCGAAGGCAGCAGCGCCGAGCGGCACCAGCATGTTGACCAGGTTGTGAGTCAATGTCGGCGTGAACAAATACGACTGCAGCAATAGCCATTCAGATACAAATCCGTTCAGCGGTGGCAATCCAGCCATCGCCAGGGTGCCGACCAACGCCAGGCCGGCGACCCAGGGCATGCGATGGATCAGCCCGCCCAGCTTGCCGAGATTGCGTTGCCCGGTCGCATGCAGGACCGAACCGGTCGCAAGAAAAAGCAGGCTCTTGAATTGCGCGTGATTGAGGCAGTGGTAGAGCGTCGCGGCCAGGGCGAGTGCGGAGAGCGTCTCCATGGCCATGCCGTGATACAGAAGCGCCAGTCCAAGCCCACTGAATATGATCCCGATGTTCTCGATCGACGAATACGCCAGCAGGCGCTTCATGTCCGTTTGCACCGCCGCGAACACGGCGCCGAACAGTCCTGTGAAAGCCCCCAGCGCCAGCACCGCGGCGCCCCAGGTCCACTGAGTGTGCGACAGCAGATCAAAGCTCACGCGCACAAAGCCGTAGACGGCGGTCTTCAGCATCACGCCACTCATCAGCGCCGACACCGGTGATGGTGCGGCCGGATGCGCCTCGGGCAACCAGACATGCATCGGTACCAGCCCGGCCTTCGCGCCGAAACCAAACAAGGCCAAAGCAAAAGCCACGCTCGCCCACGTCGGCGACAGGTTGGCGTCGCGCATTGCGTCAAAGGTGAAATGCCAGGAGCCTCCCTGCAGCACACCGAAACACAAAAGCAGGCCGATCGCCCCCACATGGGCCAGCAACAAGTACAAGAACCCCGCGCTCCGAATCTCCGGCACGCGATGCTGCGTGGTAACGAGAAAGTATGAAGACAGCGCCATGGTTTCCCACGCCACCATGAAGGTGAACGCGTCGTCGGCGACCACCACCATCGCCATGCTGGCCAGGAACACGTGATACTGCAGGCACATCAGCCCTGGCGCGGTGCCTTCGCCCTCGCGGAAGTATCCGGCCGCATACAGCGACACACCGGACACCGTCAGGCCGATCAGCACAAGAAAAAACGCGGCCAATGGATCCAGACGCAGATGCATCGGGAGATCCGGAAGCCCGAGCGGCAAACTGCGGGCCTCCGGCGCGCCAAACAGCGCCGCCACCGCCACAATGGCCAGAGCCAAGCCCAGGGCTGCGCCCAGCGGAAACAGGGTGTGCCCGACCCATCCCAGCTTGCGTGGGGCCGCGAGTCCGGCAACACCGATGATGAGCCACCCCGCGACGATGACCAGGACCGCCGTGAGACCAGTAAAGGTCATCGCGCCACGCCTCCCCGCCCGGCATCGGTGGCGGCACTAGTCATCGGAAGGCGCGCATACCGAAAAGATCCAGTGGACGTCGGCTGAGACGACGGTGTTCGATTGTCATCGTGCACACATTCAATGTCAAAGAGACGAAGTCGCACGCCGTGCAAATCGCGACAGGACCGATACGCGTCGTCGTGTCGCCGACCTGGCGCGACCACACGACAATCGCGACCGCGGCATCCCCGCTGGCGGTCGCCATGAACACGGGATTCGCAACCGACGTTGGTAGATGTCGGCCGCGCATTCCGTCGCCCCTGCGGTGACGCGTCAGAGCACCTCCGACGCGTAATCCGCCAGCCGCGAACGCTCGCCGCGACGCAGCGTGACATGCGCGCTGTGCGGCCAGTTCTTGAAGCGATCGACCGCGTAGGTCAGGCCAGATGTGGTCTCGGTGAGATAGGGCGTGTCGATCTGCTCGACGTTGCCCAGACAGACGATCTTGGTGCCGGGGCCGGCGCGGGTAATCAGTGTCTTCATCTGCTTGGGCGTCAGGTTCTGCGCCTCGTCCAGGATCAGCCAGCGGCTGAGGAAGGTGCGCCCACGCATGAAGTTCAGCGAACGGATCTTGATGCGCGAGGCGAGCAAATCGTTGGTCGCCGCGCGGCCCCAGCTGCCGCCTTCCTGGTTGTGCGTGAGCACTTCGAGGTTGTCGGTCAACGCGCCCATCCACGGCGTCATCTTTTCCTCTTCGGTGCCGGGCAGGAATCCGATGTCCTCGCCGACGCTGACCGTGGCGCGGGTCATGACGATCTCGCGATAGCGTTGCTGGTCCATGGTCTGCGCCAGGCCAGCAGCCAGCGCCAGCAGGGTCTTGCCGGTGCCGGCAGTGCCGAGCAGGGTAACGAAGTCGATTTCCGGGTCCATCAGCGCATTGAGCGCGAAGTTCTGCTCGCGGTTGCGCGCGAGGATGCCCCACACCGCGTGTTGCGAATGGCGGTAGTCGTCGACGATCTGCAGCGTGACCTTGGCATCGGTGAGCTTGGCGACCTTGAGTTCCGCTTCGTCGTTGCCAGGCAGGTACAGGAACTGGTTTGGATACCAGTCGTCATCCTTGCTGCGCGCGATCTCGTAGAAGGTGCGGCCATTTTCGGTCCACGACTTGAGATCCTTGCCGTGGCGTTGCCAGAAATCCTCCGGCAGCGCGGTGGCGCCGGTATAGAGCAGGCTGAAATCGTCGAGCGCGCGGTCGTTCTCGTAATCCTCGTTGGTGATGCCTGCGATCGAAGCCTTGATCCGCAGGTTGATGTCCTTGGACACGAACACCACCGACGCATCCGGTTCGGCTTCCTTCAGCGCCAGGATCGCGCCGAGGATGTGGTTGTCCGGGATTACAGCGCCGAAGCGCTTTCCGGCATCGAACGAGTCGGTCTGGAAGCGCAGCTTGCCGATGCTTTCCGCGCCGCGCAGCTGCAGTCCCTGCGGCCGCGCCAGGGTGATGCCGGTGGCGATCTTGTCGCTGCCCTGAGCCTGGATCAGCTCGTTGAGAAAGCGGCTGACCTGGCGCGCATTGCGGCTGGCTTCGGACGTGCCCTTCTTGCCGTTGTCGAGCTCCTCGATGACCTGCATCGGCAGGTAGACGTCGTGCTCCTCGAACTTGAACAGCGCGGTCGGGTCGTGCATCAGCACGTTGGTATCGAGGACATAGATGCGCTTGCTTCGGGTCATCGAAAGTCTCGTGTCGGGCGGGAATGCGTAGCGTGCGCTGTGCGCACGATTGCGGAACGAGGGAAGGGGTGCGCGATGCGCGCGAGCCCGGGGTGCGGTTCATGCGCGCGGCGCACGCTACACAGCCGCCTTGAGAGCATCGAGCACGGCCTGGGCATGGCCGGGTACTTTCACCGGGCGCCACGACTGGCGGATGACACCGGCGGGATCGACCAGAAAGGTGCTGCGTTCGATGCCGAGCACCTTGCGGCCGTACATGTTCTTTTCCTTGATCACGCCGAAGGCGTTGCAGACCGCTTCGTCGGCGTCGCTGACCAAATCGAAGTGGAAACCCTGTTGCGCGCGGAAATTCTGGTGTGACTTGAGCGAGTCGCGCGACACGCCGAGCACATCTGCACCGAGTTTTCGGAACTCCGGAAGCAGCGCGTTGAAGTCGTTGCCTTCGGTGGTGCAGCCAGGCGTGCTGTCCTTCGGATAGAAGTACAGCACCAGCCAGCGACCTTTGTGGTCCGAAAAATTTGCGATGGCTCCGCTGGACAGCGCCAGCGGCAGGTCGGGGACGTTCTTGTGAAGCATGGTGTCGCCGGCGTCGGGCATGCTCAAAACTTCATCGGGTCCATGATCGCGTCGAGATTCAGGTGATCGCAGAACTCGAGGAAATCGTCGCGCAACGCGGCGATGTGCATGTCGGCGGGGATGCCGATCGTGATCTGCGCGGTGAACATCTCCGCGCCGGTCTGCATCGCGCGATAACGCGAGCAATGCAGGCTCTCGATGGTGATGCTCTGGCGGTCGAAGAAATCGGCGAGCTGGAACAGGATGCCGGGCTTGTCCGCGGCCACGACCTCGACCACGTACGGCAGCAGGTTGGACTGCACCGGCTTGGGCCCGGTGCGATACCAGACCAGCTTGAGGTCCTCCTCGCGCTCGAGCTTGCCGAGCATGGTCTCGAGCTTGGCGACCGAATCCCAGGAGCCGGTGGCGAGCGCAGTCACCGATACATCGCGACCAACCGTGCTCAGGCGCGTGTCGACGAGATTGCAGCCGCTGTCGGAGATCCTGCGTGTGACCGCCAGCAGCGGCGACCGGGGATGCGTCGTGTAGGCGTTGATCAGCAGGTGGTTCTCGTTCGGCGCTGGCCGTGAAGCAGGGTCGAGATCGGTCAAGGCGGCGTCCGGCGGGGAGGGTCTGAACGGCGGCCGGCACGAAGCCGGCGTCCGGGGCCAGCATACTTGCCCGTCGTTTGGCGCCGCAAGTAACATTTGCGGCGTCCACTGGGCTACGCTGCTGCGTTCCTGTCCCCGTTCAAGAAGGTCTTCGGCTTGCGAATTTTCGGCAGCATCACTGCGCTGGCGACGCCATTCACCGCCGCCGGCGAGCTCGATCTCGCCGCCTGGCGCCGGCTGCTGCAGCTGCAGCTCGACGGTGGCACCCAAGGCCTGGTCGTGGCCGGTTCCACCGGCGAGGCCGCGGCGCTGTACGACATCGAGTACGACGCCCTGCTGCGCTGCGCGGTGGAGCACGTCGCTGGACGCATTCCGGTGCTCGCCGGAACCGGCCTGTCGAACACCGCCAAGACCATCGAGCAGACCCGCCGCGCCGCTGCGCTCGGCGCCGATGCCGCGCTGGTGGTGACGCCCCCGTACGTGCGCCCGACCCAGACCGGCCTGCTCGCGCACTACCGCGCGGTGGCCGACGACGGCGCACTTCCGCTGGTGCTCTACAACGTGCCCGGCCGTACCGGTTGCGACCTGTTGCCGGAGACCGTTGCGGCACTGGCCAGCCACGAACGCATCATTGGTATCAAGGAAGCGCGCAGCGACGCCGAACGCATGGCCGCGCTGCTGCTGTTGCGCAGTGATGCTTTCGTCGTGCTCAGCGGCGACGATCCGACCGCGGCGCGGGCGATGCTGGCCGGCGCAGACGGCATCGTGTCGGTGGCATCCAACGTGTTGCCGCGCGCATTCCGCCGCCTGTGCGAGCTCGCGCGCTCCGGCAAACAGGCCGCGACCATGGAATGGGACGCACGCCTGCAGGCCTGCTACGACTTCATGGGGATCGAGCCGAACCCGATTCCGGTCAAGGCCATCCTGTCGCGCTTCGACATCGGCCGCGGGTTGCGCCTGCCGTTGACTTCGCTGTCGCCGGCCCACGCCGAACTTGCCGAACGTATTGCGGCCGACATCCACCAGATCGAACAATCCTGCCGCGACGCAATCGCGGCCTGACCTTTCAGGAGAACTCCATGCTTCATGCCACCATGCGCCATTCCACGATCGTGCGTTCCGCCGCCGTTGCCGCCCTTGCCGTGACGGTCATCGCGGCTTCCGGCTGCCACTGGTTCCGCAAGGGCGACAAGGCCTACCAGCAGAGCGCCGAAAGCCGCCCGCTGGAAGTGCCGCCGGACCTCGACAAGCCCAATACCGAAGGCGCGGTGCAGAAACCGGCCGACGACACCCATTCGGCGATGCGCTCCTCGATGCCGGCGCCGGCGGCATCCACCGCCACTGCCACCGCATCGGGCTTCACCATGGCCGGTGAGCGCGACGACGTGTTCGCCAAGGTCGGCAATGCACTGGCCGCGACTGAAGGCGTCACCATCGCCAGCAAGGCGCAGCTGCTGGGCACCTACGACGTCGGCTACGCGGGCAGCAACTTCCTCGTGCGCGTGAGCAAGGTCGAAGCCGGCGTTTATGTGTCGGCAGTCGACCCGCGCGGCATGCCGGCGACCAATGATGCGGCGACGAAGCTGATCGCGGCGCTGAAGACGGCGCTCGGCGGCTGACACAGCCGACCAGGCCGGAAACGACACGGGCGCCGCGAGGCGCCCGTGTCGTTTGTAGGAGCGCCCCATGGGCGCGATGGGCTCTATACCCGCGAAGAAGGCACCACGGCAAGAGCTTCGCGCCCATGGGGCGCTCTACAGGGATCGTCAGAGGCGGAACCGGTCAGCGCTCCAGCAGCGGCAGCTTGTCCGGCTTGTCATCCCAGTCCTTTGCGTCGGCCGGGGCATCCTTGCGCGTGGCGATCACCGGCCAGCCCTTGGCAAGTTCGGCGTTGAGCGCGATGAAGCCTTCCTGGCCACCAGGCACGTCATCCTCGGGATAAATCGCGTTGACCGGGCATTCCGGTTCGCACAAGGTGCAGTCGATGCACTCGTCCGGATCGATCACCAGGAAATTCGGGCCTTCGTGGAAGCAGTCGACCGGGCACACCTCGACGCAGTCGGTGTACTTGCACTTGATGCAGCTTTCGGTGACGACGAAGGGCATGGGGCGAATCCGGTCGTGTGCGCCGCTAGTTTAGCCACTCGCGCCCACAAACGAAAAAAACCCGGCTGAAGCCGGATTTTTCGGAATGACAGTGGAAGCTTGTCATCCAGGGTTCCTGCCTGGAAAGTCCGCACATGGATGCGGGGCCTTCGCAGGGGAACCTGCATATGGTGCTCCCTACGGGATTCGAACCCGTGTTTTAGCCTTGAGAGGGCCACGTCCTGGGCCTCTAGACGAAGGGAGCGGAGTTGCTTGGCGACATCGGCATGACCGATCGCTGCCATCGGCTGGACGGCCGATCCCGTACCCGAAGTCCGGTGCACAAGGCTTGCTAGTATATTGGCCGACGTTGCCACAGGCAACGAACCTCCGCCTGACCGGCCACTACCGCGGCATTGCCGCCTTGCGATGCCTATCCAACCCGAACCGACCAGCGCCGGCGCGCATCTGCAGTTGCGAGTCATCCCGCGCGATGCGCACACGATCTCGCGCAAGGACATCAGCCCGAATGCGCTGCGGGTGCTGTACCGCCTGCGCGATGCCGGTTATGCCGGTTACCTGGTCGGCGGCGCGGTGCGCGACCTGCTGGTCGGCGGCCACCCCAAGGATTTCGACGTCGCCACCAACGCGACCCCGGACCAGGTCCGACAGCTGTTCCGCAACTGCCGCCTGATCGGCCGCCGCTTCCGCCTCGCACACGTGGTGTTCGGGCGCGAAATCATCGAGGTCGCCACCTTCCGCGCCAATGTCGATGACGGCAGCGGCGACCGCGAGCTGCACGAAGGCGGCCGGCTGCTGCGCGATAACGTCTATGGCACGCTCGAAGACGACGCCATCCGTCGCGACTTCACCGCCAATGCGCTGTATTACGCGATCGAGGATTTCTCGGTGCGCGACTACACCGGCGGTTTCCAGGACGTGCAGAACCACGTGATGAAGCTGATCGGCGATCCCGAGCAGCGCTACCGCGAGGATCCGGTGCGCATGCTGCGCGCGGTGCGGCTGGCGGCCAAGCTCGGTTTCCACATCGATGAGGCCAGCGCCGAACCGCTCCCGGTGCTCGCGCCGCTGCTGCGCGAGTCGGCGCCGGCGCGCCTGTTCGAGGAATGCCTGAAGCTGTTCCTGTCTGGCCATGCAGTCGAGAGCTTCCTCGGCCTGGAGCGCCATGGCCTGCTGCCCGCACTACTGCCGGAAACCGCGGCCGCGCTCACATCCAACCGCAGCGGCGCGCTGCGCACGATGCTGCTGGAAGGCTTGCGTGGTACCGACGTTCGCGCGGCCAATGACGAGCCGGTGTCGCCGGCGTTCCTGTTCGCGCTGTTGTTGTGGCCGGCGTATTGCCGCGCGCTGATGGCGCTGCAGGCGCAAGGCGTGCATGTCGCCGAAGCGCAGCGCCGCGCCGCCGACCGCGTCACCGTGCACCAGCTCACCATGATCGCGTTGCCGCGGCGGTTCTCGCTGCCGATGCAGGAAATCTGGCTGCTGCAATCGCGTTTCGGCCAGCGCAAGCGGGTGCCGAGGCTGCTGGCGCATCCGCGCTTCCGGGCAGCGTTCGACTTCCTGGTACTGCGGCAGTTCGCCTCCGACGAGCACGCCGAGGAAATCGCATTCTGGCGCGAGGCGCAGGAACACGCTGGCGACGCATCGCCCGAATCCGGCATGCCATCGCCGATCGACATGGACGACGCCGAGGCGGCTCCGCGCAGGCGTCGCCGGCGCCGACGCAGCCCCGTCGCGGGCGAATAAACGTTCACATGCACGCATGGGTCGGGCTCGGCGGCAATCTCGGCGACGCGGCAGCGACGCTGCGTGCGGCCCTGCATGACCTCGACCGCTTGCCGGAGACGCGCTTGCTGCGCGCCTCCAGGCTGTACCGCACCGCGGCCTGGGGTGTCGTCGACCAGCCTGATTTCATCAATGCCGCGGCACTGTTGGAAACGCGGTTGCCGCCGCGCGAGCTGCTGGATGCGATGCTGGGCATTGAGCGCGCCTTCGGCCGTGAACGCGACCAGGATGGCGAGCGCTGGGGGCCGCGCGTACTGGACCTGGACCTGTTGCTCTACGACAGCGCCGTGATCGACGAGCCCGGCCTGCGCGTACCGCACCCGCATCTGCATGAGCGCACGTTTGCGCTGCTGCCGCTGGTGGAGATCACGCCCGACGCCTTCATCCCGGGCCGCGGAGCGGCTGCCGATGCATTGGCCGCGCTGGATTCGTCCGCCATCGAAGACGTAGGCTAGTACGCGGATTCTTCCGCGACATTCCAGGTCCAGACCGCCATGTACGCCAACACCACCAATCGCAAGCCCTGGACCGTGCCGATGCTCGCGGATGCCAAGCGCGAAGGCCGCCGACTGGTGATGCTGACCGCCTACGACGCCGGATTCGCGCGTGTGCTCGACGACAGCGGCATCGACCTGGTGCTGGTCGGCGACTCGCTCGGCATGGTGGTACAGGGCTTTGATTCGACGTTGCCGGTGACGGTCGACGACATCGTCTATCACACCGCCTGCGTCGCACGCGGATTGTCGAGCGCCCTGCTGATCTCGGATTTGCCGTTCCAGGCCGATGCCACCCTCGAGCGCGCGCTGCAGGCATCGACGCGCTGCCTGCAGGCCGGCGCCGGCATGGTCAAACTGGAGGGCGCGGGTCACAAGCTGGAGGTGATCCGCTTCCTGGTCGAGCGCGAAATTCCGGTATGCGCGCATCTCGGCCTGACCCCGCAATCCGTGCTGCGCCTGGGCGGTTACAAGGTGCAGGGGCGCGACGAGCGTGCAGCGGCCAAACTGGTCGAGGACGCTCGCGCGGTGGCCGATGCCGGCGCGACGCTGCTGGTGCTCGAATGCGTACCCTCGAAGGTGGCCGCGGACATCACTGCCGCCGTTGCGATCCCGACCATCGGCATTGGCGCCGGCCCGCACTGCGATGGCCAGGTCTTGGTGCTGCACGACCTGCTCGGCATCAACAGCGGGCATCGCCGGCCGAAATTCGTCAAGGATTTCCTCGCCGACGGCGGCTCGATTGCCGGTGCAGTGCGCGCCTTCGCGGAGGCGGTGCGCGACGGCAGTTTTCCTGACGCCGACCACTCCTACGCCTAGATGATCGAAACCCTCAGCGACCTCACCGAGCTGCGCGCGCGCATCGATGCATGGAAACGCGAAGGCCTGCACATCGGCTTCGTTCCGACCATGGGCAATCTGCACGCTGGCCATCAATCGCTGGTCGCGCTTGCGCGCGAACACGCCGATCGCGTCGTCGCCAGCGTATTCGTCAATCCGACCCAGTTCGGGCCAAACGAGGATTTCGCCCGCTATCCGCGCACACCGGACGCCGACGCCGCCGGCCTGGAAGCCATCGGCTGCGATCTGCTGTGGCTGCCTTCCGTCGAGACCATGTATCCGTATGGCGTCGAGGCCACCGTGCAGGTCCGCGTGCCGGGCGTAACGGCGGTGCTGGAGGACGCGCATCGCCATGGTCATTTCGATGGCGTCGCCACCGTGGTCACGCGGCTATTCAACCAGGTGCAGCCGGACGTGGCGGTGTTCGGCTGCAAGGATTACCAGCAGCTGGTGGTGATCCGCTATCTGGTGCGCGATCTCGCCTTTCCACTGCAGGTAGTCGCCGGCGCGACGCTGCGCGAGGCCGACGGCTTGGCGATGAGTTCGCGCAACCAATACCTGTCGGCCGAGGAGCGCACGCGCGCGGCCGAGATCCAGCGAGTGCTGCAGGCGATGCGCGATGCCTACCTCGCGGGCGCGGGTCGTAGCGAGGTCGAGTCGGCGGCGGTGGCGCGCCTGCAAGGCGCCGGTTTC
>DASZZT010000012.1:0-5820 GCA_035543275.1 Luteimonas sp.
CGCATGGCGGGTCGAGACCCGCCCTACGATGTCTGCGTTGTCGTAGAGATCCAGCTGCTTCGGCAGCTTGGCGTCGCCTAGTTCCTGCAACGTCATCCAGAACGCCTGCGCACGGTTCGCGGCCTCGGCCTGCTTGTCGATGCCAGCGTTGATGCCGCGGCCCTGCTCGGCGATCTCGGCGAGGTAGCGGACGCGCGCGCCGGGGATGAGGACGGTAGCGCGGGGTTCCTTGAGGGAGGTGTCGAGGTGGGGGTTCCAGTCGACGCGGCTGTTGCCTTTGCTTTCCGCAGGAGCAACAGGTGCACCTTCGCCCAGGTGCAACTTCTCGCGCAGCAACCGACACAGGTTCACGAACATCCAGCTGATGCCCGGATCGTTGAACTGGCTGGCAATCGTCGGATAAACCGGGACGTCCTCGTCCTTGGTCTGGAAGGCGACGTGGTTGCGCTTCCACTGCTTGCGCACGTCGCGCAGCGCGTCCTCGGCGCCGCGCTTGTCGAACTTGTTGAGCACGACGAGTTCGGCGAAATCGAGCATGTCGATCTTCTCGAGCTGGCTCGGGGCACCGAAGTCGCTGGTCATGACGTACATCGGGAAGTCGACCAGGTCGACGATCTCCGAATCCGACTGGCCGATGCCGGCGGTCTCGACGATGACCAGGTCGTAGCCCAGGCTCTTGAGGAAGGCGATGCAGTCCTTCAGCACGATGTTGGTCGCGGCGTGCTGGCGGCGGGTCGCCATCGAGCGCATGAACACGTTGTTCGACCGCAGCGAGTTCATGCGGATGCGGTCGCCGAGCAGCGCACCGCCGGTACGGCGACGGGTCGGGTCGACCGAGATCACGGCGATGCGCATTTCGGGGAAGCTGGCGAGGAAACGGTTGAGCAGCTCGTCGGTGACCGAGGACTTGCCCGCACCGCCGGTGCCGGTGATGCCGACCACCGGGGTCTTGCCGCCGGCCAACTGCCATTGCTTGCGCAGGTGCGCGAGCCCGGATTCGTCGATCAGGCCATCCTCGATCGCACTGAGCATGCGGCCGATCTCGATCTCGTTCGACAACTCGACCTGGTGCGGTTTGTCCACCGGCATGCGACCGGACTCGGCGCGGCGCACCACGTCCTCGATCATCGCAACCAGCCCCATGTGCATGCCGTCGTTGGGGTGGTAGATGCGCTCGACGCCATAGTCCTGCAGCTCGCGGATTTCCTCCGGGGTGATCGTGCCGCCACCGCCACCGAACACCTTGATGTGCGGGGCGCCGCGCTCCTTGAGCATGTCGACCATGTACTTGA
The DNA here is from genome assembly GCA_035543275.1 of Luteimonas sp. Taxonomy (GTDB): domain Bacteria; phylum Pseudomonadota; class Gammaproteobacteria; order Xanthomonadales; family Xanthomonadaceae; genus Cognatiluteimonas. The sequence continues at coordinate 1,293 of DASZZT010000012.1, forward strand.
AGTACTCGACGTGGCCGCCCTGGTAGCTGGACAGCGCGATGCCGTCGGCGTCTTCCTGCAGCGCGGCGCGAACCACGTCCTCGACCGAGCGGTTGTGGCCGAGATGGACGACTTCGGCGCCCTGCCCCTGGATCAGCCGGCGCATGATGTTGATCGCCGCGTCGTGGCCGTCGAACAGGCTGGCGGCGGTGACGAAGCGCAGCGGCGAGGCGGTTTCCGCCAGGGCGGTTGGCTGGCTGGCGGACACGTGGGCGGCAGGCGTGCTCATGGCGCGACTCGATGGAAACAGGCGATTCGTGATTGTAACGCGGCGCCTCCGGCGCCCTTTTCCCGGGCATGCTCTTTCCGGGCATGGAAATGAAGGCCCGCCGTGGCCGAAGGCGCGCGACACCGGAAGTCACGGGCCGCTGCCGGGCGATTCCTTTAAACTATTGCGCCTGCGGCCCGGCGTGATGCGCCTTTCGCGCCGTGGATTACCGCTGATTCAATGACTTATCACACATTGTTGGCGTCTTTCGCGATGCGCGAAACGCTGCCGAATTCGGAGCACCCGATGATTTTCGAAACCCTCGACACCTTCGGCCACGAGCAGGTCGTGTTCTGCCACAACAAGGACGCAGGCCTCAAGGCCATCATCGCGATCCACAACACGGTGCTCGGCCCGGCGTTGGGCGGCCTGCGCATGTGGCCGTATGCGACCGAGGCTGACGCGCTCAACGACGTGCTGCGCCTGAGTCGCGGCATGACCTACAAGAACGCGGTCGCGGGCCTGAACATCGGCGGCGGCAAGGGCGTGATCATCGGCGACCCGGCCACGGACAAGTCCGAGGCGCTGTTCCGCGCATTCGGCCAGTTCGTCGACTCGCTGGGCGGGCGCTACATCACCGCCGAGGACGTCGGCATCGACGTCAACGACATGGAATACGTATACCGCGAGACCGAGTTCGTCACCGGCGTGCACCAGGTGCACGGCGGTTCCGGCGACCCGTCGCCGTTCACCGCCTATGGCGCCCTGCAAGGCCTGATGGCGACGCTCAACAAGCGCTTCGGCGATGAGGAAGTCGGCAAGTATTCCTACGCGGTGCAGGGCCTGGGCCATGTCGGCATGGAGTTCGTGAAGCTGCTGAAGGAACGCGGCGCCAAGATATTTGTCACCGATATCAACAAGGGCCTGGTCGACAAGGCCGTCAGCGAATACGGTGCCGAGGCCGTGGCCCTGGACGAGATCTACGACGTGGCGGCCGATGTGTATTCGCCGTGCGCGCTGGGCGGCACCATCAACGAACAGACCCTGCCGCGGCTCAAGGCCAAGGTCATCTGCGGCGCGGCCAACAACCAGTTGGCCAACAACGCCATCGGCGACGAGGTTTCGAGGCGCGGCATCCTCTACGCGCCCGACTACGCGGTGAACGCTGGCGGCGTGATGAACGTGTCGCTGGAGATCGACGGTTACAACCGCGAGCGCGCGATGCGGATGATGCGCACGATCTATCACAACCTCGGCCGCATCTACGAGATCTCCGAGCGCGACGGCATCCCGACCTACAAGGCCGCCGACCGCCTCGCCGAGGAACGCATCAGCGCCATCGGCAAGCTGAAGCTGCCGATGGGCCGCACCGCGCCGCGCTTCCTCGGACGCATGCGCGGCGGCCACTGAGCGATGAAAAATGACGGGGCTTCGGCCCCGTCGTGCTGTTCGAAACACTGCTGCTGGACATGGACCGGGAGGGACGATGCGAGCTTTTCCGCTGGGTGAGGAGATCGATGCACTGCGCGACACGGTGCGCCGTTTTGCCGAGGCCGAGATCGCGCCGCGCGCAGCGCAGATCGACCACGACAACGTGTTCCCGCAGGACCTGTGGCCCAAGCTCGGCGAGATGGGCCTGCTCGGATTGACGGTGCCCGGCGAGTACGGCGGCAGCGAGATGGGCTACCTCGCCCATACCGTGGCGATGGAGGAGATCTCGCGCGCATCCGGCTCCGTAGGCCTGAGCTATGGCGCGCATTCCAACCTGTGCGTCAACAACCTCCATGCCAACGGCAACGCCGCGCAGCGCACCAGATACCTGCCGAAGCTGTGCAGCGGCGAATGGAAGGGCGCACTGGCGATGAGCGAGCCGGGCGCCGGCTCCGACGTGGTCGGCTCGATGAGCTGCCACGCCGAACAGCGCGGCGATGCCTGGGTCGCCAACGGCAACAAGATGTGGATCACCAACGGCCCCGAGGCCGACGTGCTGATCGTCTACATGCGCACCGCCGGCAAGGACACGGGCAGCAAGTGCATGACCGCCTTCATCGTCGAGAAGGGAATGAAGGGCTTCAGCACCGCGCAGAAGCTCGACAAGCTCGGCATGCGCGGCTCCAACACCTGCGAGCTGGTGTTCGAGGATTGCGAAATCCCAGCGGAGAATGTGCTGGGCGAGGTCAACAACGGCGTCAAGGTGCTGATGTCCGGGCTCAATACCGAGCGCCTGATATTGACCGGCGGCCCGCTCGGACTGATGCAGGCCGCGCTCGACATCACCCTGCCCTACGTGCGCGAACGCAAGCAGTTCGACCAGGCGATCGGCTGCTTCGGGCTGATGCAGGGCAAGATTGCCGACATGTACACCGCGCTGCAGTCCAGTCGCGCATTCGCCTACCAGGTTGCCCGCGATTACGACGCCGGGCACAAGTCGCGGATCGATGCTGCATCGTGCCTGCTGCACGCATCGGAAGCCTGCGTGCAGGTGGCGCTGGAGGCGATCCAGGCGCTCGGCGGCAACGGCTACATCAACGAGTACCCGACCGGCCGCCTGCTGCGTGACGCCAAGCTGTATGCGATCGGCGCGGGCACCAACGAGATCCGGCGCATGCTGATCGGGCGCGAACTGTTCGACGGCAAATCCTGAAGCGCATCTTTTCGTAGGAGCGGCGCAAGCCGCGGCCTGCCTGGAGACGGGTCGCGGCTTACGCCGCTCCTGCATACAGCTGGTCTCGGGCCAGACAGCCGTTTGCCGCAGCGCAGCAAACAGCGCCATAATCGGACCGTTCCGGCCCACGCCGGCCCTGCCTCAAGACGAGCAAGTCTCCGGAGTTCTCCATGTCCGACGTCGTCATCGTCGGTGCCAAACGCACCGCCATCGGTTCCTTCCTCGGCCAGTTCACGGGCGTGCCGACGCCGACCCTCGGCGCAGCCGCGATTGCCGGCGCGCTCGGTCATGCCGGTGTCGCACCCGATCAGGTCGACGAGGTCATCATGGGCTGCGTGCTGCCGGCCGGCCTGGGCCAGGCACCTGCCCGCCAGGCGGCCATCGCCGCGGAAATCCCGACCTCCGCCGGCTGCACCACGATCAACAAGGTTTGCGGCTCGGGCATGAAGGCCGTCATGTTCGGCCACGACCTGATCAAGGCCGGTTCCGCAACTGTCATCGTCGCTGGCGGCATGGAGTCGATGACCAACGCGCCGCACCTGCTCAACGGTTCGCGCACCGGTATTCGCTTCGGCAGCGCCGAGTTCCTTGACCACATGGCTTGGGACGGCCTGATCAATCCCTACGACGGCAAGGCCATGGGCGTGTTCGGTGACATGGCCTGCGCCAAGTACGGATACGATCGCGCCACGCTGGATGCGTTCTCCGAAGAGAGCGTCAAGCGCGCGCAGGCCGCGCAGGCCAGTGGGGCGTTCAAGGACGAGATCGTCCCGGTCACGGCCAAGGGTCGCAAGGGCGATACCATCGTCGACAGCGACGAGGAACCGGGCAAGATCGATACCGGCAAGATCCCGGGCCTGCGCGCCGCGTTCGGCAAGGACGGCGTGCTGACTGCCGCGTCCTCCTCGAAAATTTCCGACGGCGCCGCCGCCACCGTGCTGATGTCGGCCGAGGAAGCCGGCAAGCGCGGCCTCAAGCCGCTGGCGCGGATCGTCGCCCATGCCACCCATTCGCAGGCGCCGGAATGGTTCACCACCGCACCGATCACTGCGATCGACAACGTGCTGAAGAAGGCGGGCTGGACGGTCGCCGACGTCGACCTGTTCGAGATCAACGAAGCTTTCGCCTGCGTCGCGATGGCCCCGATGACCGACCTCGGCATCCCCCACGACAAGCTCAACGTGAACGGTGGTGCAATCGCGCTCGGTCATCCGATCGGGGCCAGCGGCGCGCGGCTGCTGGTTACCTTGCTGCATGCGTTGCAGGCGCGCGGCGGCAAGCGGGGCGTGGCCTCGCTGTGCATCGGAGGTGGCGAGGCCACCGCAATGGCTGTCGAGCTCATTTGAAACCTGAAGCCGGTGAAAAGTTAAGAACGTCTTTACGAAAAAAAACCGGCCAGCCGCTTGACAGGCGACACGGGCTTGTCATCATGTTATCGGCGCGCAGTTGCGCGTTGCCAAACTTAACGACGAGGAAGATCAAATCATGACCATCAATAAGGCGCTGCTCGTGCTGGCCATGGGCCTGGCCCTGGCTGCATGCACCAACAAGCAGCAGGCTGCCGACTCGGCTGCCGACGCTGCCACCTCTGCCACCGCCGCCCAGCAGGCTGCCGA
>DASZZT010000013.1:0-13219 GCA_035543275.1 Luteimonas sp.
GTAGGCCCGTTGTTGTGCTTGCATGAGGGTTGCCTGCTCGAGCGCGACGCGCGCTTGCGCGGCATCGCGCTCCATCTGCGCGACCAGCGCCGGCAGGCTGTCGAATCTTGCTTCGTCGCGCAATTTGGCGACGAATTCAACTTCGATCCGGCGCCCGTACAGGTCGCCGTCGAAATCGAACAGGTGCGCTTCCAGCAACGGCTTGACGCCATCGACGGTCGGGCGTGTGCCGAAGCTCGATACCGCCAGCCATGATTGCATGCCGGCACCGTGCACGCGCGCGGCGAAGATGCCGGACAGCGCCGGGGTCTTGCCACCGAAACGCAGGTTGGCGGTAGGAAAACCGAGGGTGCGACCAAGCTGCCGGCCGCGCACGACGCGTCCACCGATCGCATAGGGCCGACCGAGCAGTCGGGCCGCGGTGCTGAAGTCGCCCTGCGCAAGCGCAGCACGGATGCGCGTGCTGGAGACGCGCTCGCCATCCAGCGATATCGATTCGATTTCGCCGGCACTGAAACCAAGTTCCGCGCCGAGCGCGTGCAGCGTATCGATGTCACCAGCACGACCGTGGCCGAAGCGGAAACCCGGGCCGACCCAGACTTCGCGTGCGCCAATCCGACCAACCAGCGACTCGCGAATGAAGGATTCGGCCGGCATCGCGGCCAGACGCGCATTGAAACGCAGCAGCCCAACCACATCGACGCCAAGCGCTCGCAGGCCCTCGAACTTGGCGCGTGGCAGCAACAGCCGCGGTGGCAGCGCATCCTTGGCGAAGAACTCGCATGGCAATGGCTCGAAGCTCAGCGCCACCGCCGGCACGTCGAGCGCCCGCGCACGCGCGACCGCATGGCGCACCAGCGCGCGATGGCCCAGGTGCAGGCCGTCGAAGGCGCCGATGCAGACCACGCTGCCTTGGGGACATAAAAGCCCGCCTTCGACGTCACGGAACAGCCTGCTCATGAACCCTGAAGTATAGCTGCGGGGCGCCGACTCAATGCCCGCGCAACTCGCGCAGGCGGAAGCCCAGCGCCAGCATCGCCAGGCCATAGACCGCGGCACCACCGACGACCAGCAGGCCCAGCCAGAGGATCCGCGGCGCGAGCGCGACCTTGGTGAAATCCGGCGCCCAGTGCAGTCCGGCGAACACCGCCGCCGTCATCGCCACACACGCCAGCAGCAGGCGCAGCAGGAAGCGTCCCCAGCCCGGTTGGGGTTCGTAAACGCCGGCCCGTTTCAGCCAGCGCCACAGCAGCGCCAGGTTCAGGTAGCTCGCCAGCGCGCTTGCCAGACCCAGCGCGAAATGCAGGCCCGGAACCTTCGACAGAGCCACCCACACCGAACCTTGCTGCAACTCCGCCGGCACCCAGAGTTTGTAGAGGATCGCCAGGAACACCACGTTGAAAGCCATGTTGGCAACCAGCGATGCGATGCCGGCCTTGACCGGCGTCTTCGTGTCCTGCCGCGCATAAAAGGCCGGGAGCACCACTTTCACCAGCGCGAATGCCGGCAGCCCGAAGCTCAGGCCGAACACCGACAACGCCGCCATGCGCGTGTCGAACGCCGTGAACTGGCCGTGCTGGAACAACGTCGCCACCAACGGCACCGACAGCAGCATCAGTCCGAGCATCGCCGGCACCGCGATCATCAGCGTGGTGCGCAGGCCCCAGTCGAGCGCCCTGGAAAAGCCGTCGCGATCGGTATTGACGTGGTGCCGCGCCAGCGACGGCAGGATCACCGTGCCCAGCGCGACGCCGAACACGCCCAGCGGCAGCTCGAGGAAGCGGTCCGCCTGCGACAGCCAGGTCTGCGAGCCGGCGACCAGCAGCGAGGCAATCACCGTGTCCAGCAGCAGGTTCACCTGCGCGACCGAGGAACCGAACAAGGTCGGGATCATCAATCGCATCACCTTGCGCACGTCAGCGTTGCGCGCGCCCCAGCGCGGCAGCGCCAGCAAGTCGAGCTGGGCCAGCTGCGGCAACTGGAACAGCAACTGCAGGATGCCGGCAATCAGGATCGCCCAGCCCAGTGCCAGGATCGGCGTCTGCAGGCGCGGTGACAGCCACAGCGCGCCGGCGATCATGCACAGATTGAGGATCACCGGCGTCAGCGCCGGCATCCCGAAGCGGTGGAAACTGTTCAGCGCCCCGCCCGCCAGCGCGGTCAGCGACACGAACAGCAGGAACGGGAAGGTCAGCCGCAGCAGTTCGACCGTGAGCGCGAATTTCTGCGGCTCGTCCGCGGCGCCGGGCGAGAACAACAACGTCACCTGCGGCGCGAAGATCATGCCCAGCGCCACGATCACCAGCAGCACGCCGCCCAAGGTCCCGGCAGTGCGCGAAACCAGCGCCTTGAGCTCGGCGTGGGTACGGGTTTCCTTGATCTCTGTGAACACCGGGACGAACGCGGTCGAGAACGAGCCCTCCGCGAATAACCGGCGCATGAAGTTGGGAATCCGGAACGCCACCCAGAACGCGTCGGTGGCGGCATTGGCGCCGAACACGGTGTTGATGACCACGTCGCGCAGCAGGCCGAAGACCCGGCTGATCATGGTCATGCTGCCGAACGACAGCAAGCCGCGGAGCATGCCCGGCCGTGGGGGCATTGACCGCACCGCCCCGCTCACCGGCATGCTGCCGGGTTATTGACGCAAGTAGCTGAATCGCCCATACTTTCCTGTCTAGTCGTCCAAAAACCCATTCCCAGGATTCCCACGTGGCCAACATCAAGTCCGCCAAGAAGCGCGCCAAGCAAACCGTCGTGCGCCATGCCCGCAATGCCGGCCAGCGTTCGATGCTGCGCACCGCCGTCAAGAAGGTGCTCAAGGCGCTCGACGCCAACGACGCCACCGGCGCGCAAGCCGCGTTTGCCGTCGCCCAGCCGATCCTCGACCGCTTCAGCGCCCGTGGCCTGATCCACAGGAACAAGGCCGCCCGTCACAAGAGCCGCCTGACTGCGCGCATCAAGGCGTTGAAGGCTGCCTGATCCGGTATCGCAAACGATACCAAAGCGAGCGATACCAAAAAACCCGGCGACTGCCGGGTTTTTTGTTGCCTGCCGCAGGCGCTCAGGCCGCATCGGCATCCGCCGCGTCTTCGCGCAACCGGTCGAAGAACGCCTGCACCGCCAGCATGATCGGCCAGGTGCCCTCGCGCGCGATCGCCGAGGTCACGTACCACGGCTGCTGCCAGCCCAGTTCCGCGATGACTTCTTCGGCCCGGGCGCGGGCTTCGTCCTCGAACATCAGGTCGGCCTTGTTCAGCACCAGCCAGCGCGGCTTCTCCAGCATCGCTGGATCGTATTTGCGCAACTCGTGCTCGATCGCGCGCACCTGCTCGGCCGGCGCCACTTCGACGCCGCCTTCCCAGCCCTCCAGAGGCATGGGTGCCATGTCAACCAGATGCAACAGCAGCCGCGTGCGCTGCACATGGCGCAGGAACAGGCTGCCGAGGCCGGCGCCATCGGCCGCGCCCTCGATCAGGCCGGGGATGTCGGCGATCACGAAACTGCGGCCCAGCTCGACGCTGACCACGCCCAGGTTCGGATACAGCGTGGTGAACGGATAGTCGGCGACCTTCGGCGTCGCTGCCGAGACGGCGCGAATGAAGGTCGACTTGCCGGCATTGGGAAAGCCGAGCAGGCCGACGTCGGCGAGCAATTTGAGTTCCAGCTTCAGCGTGCGCTGCTCGCCCTCGCTGCCCGGCGTCGCGCGCCGCGGTGAACGGTTGATCGAGCTCTTGAAATGCATGTTGCCGAGCCCGCCGATGCCGCCCTTGGCGACCAGCAGGCGTTCGCCATGCAGCGTGAGGTCACCGATCACCTCGTCGGTGTCGACGTTCATCACTACGGTCCCGACTGGCACCGTGATCGTGCTGTCCTCGCCGCCCTTGCCGTAGCGCTGCTGGCCCATGCCGTTTTCGCCACGTTGCGCGCGGAACTGCTTCTGGTGGCGGAAGTCGACCAGCGTGTTGAGGTTCTCGTCGGCCTGCAGCCAGACGTTGCCGCCGCCACCGCCGTCGCCACCGTCCGGGCCGCCGAGCGGAATGAACTTCTCGCGACGAAAGCCGATGCAGCCGTCGCCGCCGTTGCCCGCGGTGACCGTGATTTCAGCTTCGTCGACGAGTTTCATTGGTAAGGCCGGGAGACGGGAGACGGGAGACGGGAAGCCTCTCACGCCCGTCATTCCGGCGGAAGCGGGAATGACGAGCAAAGGCATAAACGAAAAGCCCCGCCGAAGCGGGGCTTTCAAACAGCGATGCCTGACGATTACGCGCTGACGACGCTGACCATGCGGCGCTTCTTCGGGCCCTTCACGGAAAACTCGACCTTGCCGTTGATCAGCGCGAACAGGGTGTGGTCGCGGCCCAGGCCGACGCCCATGCCCGGATGGAACTGGGTGCCGCGCTGGCGGACGATGATGTTGCCGGCATCGATCGCCTGGCCACCATAGATCTTCACGCCGAGGTATTTCGGGTTGGAGTCGCGGCCGTTGCGCGAGGAACCTACGCCCTTTTTATGTGCCATGGCTGCTGCTCCTTACTTCTTTTCGCCACCGGCGATGCCGGTGATCTCGATTTCGGTGTAGTGCTGCCGGTGGCCCATCTGCTTGCGATGGTGCTTGCGGCGGCGGAATTTGACGATGCGGATCTTGTCGGCACGGCCGTGGCCGATGACCTTCGCGGTGACGCTGGCGCCCTTGAGCGCGTCGCCCAGGGTGACGCCTTCGCCGTCGCCGAGCATCAACAGTTGGTCGAACTTGACCTCCTTGCCGGCTTCCAGATCGAGCAATTCGACGCGGAGCTTTTCGCCCTGCATCACGCGGTATTGCTTACCGCCTGTAACAACAACTGCGTACATGACCAGGCTTCCTATGTAGTTATTGTGGTCGCCTGCCAGCCATCGAGGGCGGACAGAAGCGGAATTGTAGAGGTTTCAGCGAGTTAGGGTCAACTACGGGGCTGCCCGAGCGAGCCGAGCCGTCAAAATGTCAGCCGGCAGGTCCCGATGGCCCGGCTGGGCTTGGACCGACGCCCGGCGCCCGCTGAAGGGGAGTCAGGTCAGGCGTCGCAACCGCTGCGATCACCCCGCCGCAAACTGGGATTGCGGCGATTTGCCCCCACATCATCCGCTCGCTACGCTTCCCTGTTCTCTTCCCCGCACCGGCACGGATCCCCACTCGATGGCGATGGATTTCATCCGCATCCGCGGCGCGCGGACGCACAACCTCAAGAACATCGATCTCGACCTGCCGCGCGACAAGCTGATCGTGATCACCGGTCTGTCCGGCTCGGGCAAGTCGTCGCTGGCGTTCGACACCATCTACGCCGAGGGCCAGCGCCGCTACGTCGAGTCGCTGTCGGCCTACGCGCGGCAATTCCTGAGCGTGATGGAGAAGCCCGATGTCGACCACATCGAGGGCCTGTCACCGGCGATCGCGATCGAGCAGAAGGCGACCTCGCACAATCCGCGTTCGACCGTCGGCACCATCACCGAGATCTACGACTACCTGCGCCTGCTGTACGCGCGCGTGGGTACGCCGCGCTGTCCCGACCACGGCTATCCGCTGGAGGCGCAGACGGTCGGCCAGATGGTCGACCAGGTGCTGGCGCTGGGCGGCACTCATGACGAAAGCCGCGAGCAGCGCTGGATGCTGCTGGCACCGGTGATCCGCGAGCGCAAAGGCGAGCATGCGCAGGTGTTCGAGCAGTTGCGCGCGCAGGGCTTCGTGCGCGTGCGCGTCGATGGGGCCCTCTACGAGATCGACGCGGTACCGCCGCTGGCATTGCGCCAGAAACATACGATCGAAGCCGTCATCGACCGCTTCCGCGTGCGCGATGACCTGAAACAGCGCCTGGCAGAGTCGTTCGAGACCGCGCTCAAGCTCGGCGATGGCATGGCGATGGTGCAGGCGCTGGATAACGACAAAGTTTCGCCGCTGTTGTTCTCGTCGAAATACAGCTGCCCGGTCTGCGACTACTCATTGCCGGAACTGGAGCCGCGGCTGTTCTCGTTCAATTCGCCGGTCGGCGCCTGCCCGACCTGCGATGGCCTCGGCGTCAGCCAGTTCTTCGATCCTGCGCGTGTCGTGGTGCATCCCGAGTTGTCGCTGGCGGCCGGCGCAGTCCGTGGCTGGGACCGGCGCAACGCCTACTACTTCCAGCTGATCGCATCCCTGGCCAGGCATTACGGCTTCAGTGTCGACACCACATGGCAGGAGCTGCCCGAGGACGTCCGCCAAGGCGTGCTGTACGGCAGCAGCGGCGAATTGATCAGCTTCAACTACCTCACCGACGCCGGCGGCCGCAGCCAGCGCCGGCACAAGTTCGAGGGCATCCTGCCGAACCTCGAACGCCGCTACCGCGAAACCGAATCGGCCGCGGTGCGCGAGGAACTGGCGAAATACATCAGCGAGCGCCCTTGTCCCGACTGCGGCGGCGCGCGGCTGAATCGTTCGGCGCGCAACGTCTTCGTGGCCGATCGTCCGATTTCGGAACTGGTGATCCTGCCGATCGACGAGGCGCTCGCGTTCTTCGGCGGCCTCACCCTGCCCGGCTGGCGCGGCGAGGTCGCGATCAAGATCGTCAAGGAGATCGGCGACCGGTTGAAATTCCTCGTGGATGTCGGCCTGGATTACCTGACCCTCGAACGCAAGGCCGGCAGCCTGTCCGGCGGCGAAGCCCAGCGCATCCGTCTGGCCTCGCAGATCGGCGCCGGGCTGGTGGGCGTGCTGTATGTGCTCGACGAACCCTCGATCGGCCTGCACCAGCGCGACAACGAGCGCCTGCTCGGCACGCTGACCCGCCTGCGTGACCTCGGCAACACCGTGATCGTGGTCGAGCACGACGAGGAAGCGATCCGCCTGGCCGACCATATCGTCGATATCGGCCCGGGCGCCGGCGTGCACGGCGGCGAAGTGGTCGCGCAGGGCAGTTACGCCGACATCTTGAAGGCACCGCGTTCGCTCACCGGCCAATACCTCAGCGGCAAGAAACAGATCGCGATCCCGAAGCAGCGGCACAAGCCGAACCGCAAGATGGTGTTGAAATTGCACGGCGCGTCCGGCAACAATCTCAAGGACGTCGACCTGGAGATTCCGACCGGACTGTTCACCGCCATCACCGGCGTCTCCGGCTCCGGCAAGTCGACTCTGATCAACGACACCCTGTACGCGCTGGCCGCCAACGAGATCAACGGCGCCTCGCACAAGCCGGCGCCGTTCCGCGAGGTGCAGGGGCTGGACCTGTTCGACAAGGTGGTCGACATCGACCAGTCACCGATCGGACGCACGCCGCGCTCCAATCCCGCGACCTACACCGGCTTGTTCACGCCGCTGCGCGAGTTGTTCGCCCAGGTGCCGGAAGCACGCGCGCGCGGTTATTCGCCGGGCCGCTTCAGCTTCAACGTCCGCGGCGGCCGTTGCGAGGCCTGCCAGGGCGACGGCCTGATCAAGGTCGAGATGCACTTCCTGCCCGACGTGTACGTAGCCTGCGACGTCTGCCATGGCAAGCGCTACAACCGCGAGACGCTGGAGATCCTCTACAAGGGTTTCAGCATCAACAACGTGCTGGAGATGACGGTCGAGGACGCGCTGAAGCTGTTCGAGCCGGTGCCGTCGATCGCGCGCAAGCTGGAAACCCTGCTCGACGTCGGCCTGAGCTACATCAAGCTCGGCCAGCCGGCGACGACGCTCTCCGGCGGCGAGGCGCAGCGCGTCAAGCTGTCGAAGGAACTCTCGCGCCGCGATACCGGACGCACGCTCTACATCCTCGACGAGCCAACCACCGGCCTGCACTTCCACGACATCGAACACCTGCTCGCAGTGCTGCACAAGCTGCGCGACGACGGCAACACCATCGTGGTGATCGAGCACAACCTCGACGTGATCAAGACCGCCGACTGGGTGATCGACCTCGGCCCCGAGGGCGGCCACCGAGGCGGACAGATCATCGCCCAGGGCACGCCGGAGGACCTGGCGCGGATGCCGCAGTCCTACACCGGCCAGTTCCTGGTCAGGACGCTCGGTATCGAGACCAAGCCGGCGAAAAGGAAATCGGCGGCATGAGCGAATCGAAACAGCCCGTAGCTCGCAAGCGCGCGCCGCGCCGGAAGCAAACGGTGGACGTGCCGGCCGCCGATTCTCCTGCGATCCATTCCGCGCAGCCCTCATCTGTAGTGCCTGACGTGTTGATCCGCGTACCGCTATCGGTGCGCTGGCGCGATCTCGATGCGTTCAACCATGTCAACAACTCGAAGTTCCTCAGCTACCTGGAGGAAGCACGGCTGCGCTGGATGGTGACGATCCCCGGCGAATGGATCGACGAGAACGTCGCGCCGGTGGTGGCCGCGGCGCACCTCAACTATCGCCGGCCGATCGAATGGCCGAACGAGATCGCGGTGGAACTGTTCGTCGAGCGCCTGGGCAACACCAGCCTCACCATCGGTCATCGCATCATCCACGCCGACGACGCCGACGTGTTGTACGCCGACGGCAACGTGGTGATGGTGTGGATCGACAAGCACGGCGGCCAGGCCGCTGCGTTGCCGGAGGTCGTGCGCGCGGCCTGCGAAAAGGGCGAAAAGGGGTCAGAGTGAATTTCGTGCCGAGCAATCTTCACTCATGCGGGCAAGTCGGTCACGAAACTTCACTCTGACCCCTTTTCGCTTACTCGCCCGGCTTGCGCAGCTCGAATTCACCGAGCAGCTTGCGGCCGTCCTGCAACTCGAATTCGACCGCGATCCGGCTGCCCGCCTTCAGCGGTGCCTTTGGCTGCATCAGCATCAGGTGCAGGCCGCCGGGCTTGAGTACCGCGGCAGCGTCGGGGGCGATGCGCAACTCGGGCACTGCACGCATGCGGCTGATGCCATCGATGATCTTCGTTTCGTGCAGGGAGGCATCGCCGAACGCGGCGCTGCTGGCAGACACGATCATGACCGGCGTCGGGCAGCGGTTCTCGATGCGGCCAAAGCCGGCCATCATCGTCATGTTGCTGGCGGCCATGCCCGCGGGCGGCAGCCGCACCCAGCCGTCTCGCAGCTGCGGCGTGCACTCATGCGCGCAAGCGGTGAACGAAACAACGCACAGCATCGCCAGCAACAGAGGTTTCAACAGCTTGTGCCGCATGCGATTCACGTCCATCGGCCTATGATAGCGGCAGGTCATTGTCGGAGTCGTCGATGAAACTTCCGCTGTCGCTGCTCGCCCTCGCCTGTTGCCTGGGTGCGTGCTCGCAGACGCGATCGCCCGCAACCTCGCCAGCTGCCACGGCCGGACCTGCGGCGCCAGCCGCTGGCGGCAGCAACGACAAGGCCGCAGCCGCGTCGACCCGCCTGACCGTCTACAGCGGCGATTATGACGCGCTCGCCGCGACGAACAACTTCGCGCCAGGCAACGACACGCCGGGCTATGCGCTGGTCGACAGCCAATTGCATTACGCATTGAAGGCCGGCAGCAACGTGATCACGTTGGCACACCTGCCACGCGCGATCGATGTCGCTGCGGTTGCGTTGCGACCGATCGGCGCCGGAATCACGATCGATGGCCAGCGCTATCTGGCACCGCCCGGCAATGCCGCGGCGGTGCTGGCTGCCGCGATCGGGCGCCGGGTCGCGGTCGAACATACGTCCGGCGGCGCCAAGCAGACCGACAACGGCGTGCTGGTCGCGGCCGGAGATGGCCTGACACTGGCCCTGCCCGACGGCCGCACCAAGGTCATCCGCCAGTACGACAACTTCAGTCTGCTCGATGCCGACCAGCAATCCACGGCCGAGCCGACACTGCGCTGGCAGGTCGGCGCGCAACGCGCGGGTGATGCCGCGTTCAATCTCTCCTATCCGACCGGCGGCCTCGCCTGGCGTGCGGAATACGTGGCGACTCTGACGCCTGGCGCCGGCTGCAGGCTGTCGCTGGATGGCGCGGCACTGGTCGCCAACCGTTCCGGCGTCGGCTATCCGAATGTGGCGCTGACGCTGGTGGCAGGCGAGCCGAACCGGGTGCACGAAACCGCCAATGCAACCACGCTCGACCGGATCGAAGTCACAGGTTCCCGCATGCAGCGCACGAATTTCGAGCCTGAACCGCATGTCTCCGGCGAGTACTACGCCTACCCATTGCCGCTCAAGACCACACTGGCCGACGGCGCGATCGAACGCGTGCCGTTGTTCGCGCAGCTGCCTGCGGTCGCCTGCGAGCGCGCGTACCAAACCTCGCCGGCACTGAATCTGTGGCAGCCACCGCAACCGCTGCTCGATCCCGGTTTCAACCAGGACACCGGCCCGCAGCCGGTCAAGGCCACGGTGTCGTTCGCCAACAGCAAGGACGCCGGCCTCGGTCGTCCGCTGCCGGCTGGGCGCGTGCGCGTGTTCGACGGCAGCGATTTCCTCGGCGAGTCGCTGCTGCCGCATACCGCGGATGGCGCAAAACTCGACCTGGAGGTCGGCACGGCATTCGACTTGAGCGCAGAGCGCACGCGCAGCGAATTCCGCGTCGATCGCGCCGGACGCACGATGACCGAGTCGTTCGCGATCACGCTGAAGAACGCGAAGAAAACCGATGCCACGGTGCGCGTGGTCGAACCGCTGCCGCGCTGGACCGATTGGGAGATCGTCGCCAGCAGCGTGTCAGCGACAAAACGCGACGCGCAGCATGCGCAGTTCCAGGTGAAGGTGCCGGCCGGCGGCGAAACGAAACTCAACTACACCGTCCGCTACCGCTGGACTGCTGGAATGAATCCATGACTTGCGTTGAAGTGGTCGATCACGGCCACGTGCGTGAATTGCGGCTGGCGCGCGCACCGGTCAATGCGCTGAACCCAGCGCTGTGCGCGGAATTGTCGACCGCCATCGCTGCCGCCATCGACGACGACGTGCACGGCCTGGTGCTGTCTGGCGGGCCGAATGTGTTCTCGGCCGGGCTCGACGTGCCGCACCTGATGTCGCTCGGCGATGATCGCGCCGCGCTGCAGGCCGCGTGGGAATCGTTCTTCGACGCCGCGCGCGCATTGTCGCAAGCACCGGTGCCAGTCGTCGCCGCGATTGCCGGCCACGCACCGGCCGGCGGCTGCGTGCTGGCGCTGTGCTGCGATTACCGGGTGATGGCGAGCGGACCTGATCCAAACAAGCCCTTTCGTATTGGCTTGAATGAAACCCAGGTCGGGCTGGTCGCACCGGAGGGCGTCCAGCACCTGCTGCGACGCGTGGTTGGACCACATCGCGCCGAGCGCATGCTGGTATCCGGCGAACTGGTCGAGGCTGAGCGCGCGTTGGCGCTCGGCCTGGTCGATGAGTTGGTCGAGATCGACCACGTCGCCACGCGTGCGCGCATCTGGCTGCAGGAATTGCTGGCGTTACCGCGACAGCCGATGCTGCAGACCCGCGCCATCGCCCGTGCCGACCTGATGGACGCATTGCAGCCGGAGCGGATCCAGCTCGATCGCTTCATCGATGGCTGGTTCGCGCCCGACACGCAGGCCGGGCTGCGCGCGTTGGTCGCAAAACTCGGCAAGTGACTGCAGGAGCGCCCCATGCTCTGTAGAAGCATGGGGCGCTCCTGCAACAGCATCAGTCCTCGCCGGTCGCGATCGGTCGTGCCGGATCGCTGATCCAGCCGCTCCAGGAACCGGTGAACAGCTTCGCGCCCTTGATGCCCGCGCGCTCCATCGCCAGCAGGTGATGGCAGGCGGTGACGCCGCTGCCGCACATCACGATGGTCTGTTCCGGCGCATGTGAGCCGAGCGTGTCGCGGAACTCGTCGGCCAGTTGCATCGGCGACTTGAAGCGGCCTTCGGCGAGGTTGTCGGCATACGGTCGGTTGCGTGCGCCGGGAACGTGCCCGGCGACGCGGTCGATGTGCTCGTTCTCGCCGCGGAAGCGGTCGGCGCTGCGGGCGTCGAGCAACAGGTCGCCGGCGGCGAGCCGGGCCTGCACCTGTTCGGCATCCAGCAGCCGGGACGCGTCGAACGCGGCCGCGTACTTCGCGTGTGCCGGCGCCGGCACATGGCTGTCGACCGGCAGCCCGAGCGCCGTCCAGCGGGCCCAGCCGCCGTCGAGCACCGCGACCTTCTCGTGGCCGAGCGCACGCAGCAGGAACCACGCGCGCGCGGCATATGCGCCGTCGCCATCGTCGTACACCACCACCTGGTGTTGCGGAGTGATGCCCCATTCGCCGAGCCTCGCGGTGAAGTCCTCCGGCCACGGATGCCGTCCCGCGCCGTGCTTGCGGTGATCCGACAGGTCGCGATCCAGATGCGCATAGAACGCGCCTGGCATATGGCCATGCTGATAGGCGACTTCGCCCGCGCCCGGATTCAGCAGCGAGAAGCGGCAATCCAGGATGGCCAGATCGGTGCGCCCCAGCGCGATCGCCAGAGTTTCGGCCGGTACCAACGTCGTCCATCCGCTCATCGCACGCTCCGCAATCGTTCCCCGAGATTGAACAGGATCGACGCCGTGGCGCCCCAGATCCGTTGTCCCGACTCGCCGCGGTCAACGAATTCCAGTACCGAGCGCGGCCTGCCGGAAAAATCGTATGTCGATGCCGCCGACGGCGACGCCGCGATCTCGATCCGCGCCAGGTTCTCCGGCGCCAGCAGGTAATCCAGCGGCACCTCGAACACCTCGGCAACTTCGCGAGGATCGGGGCGGGCGATGTAATCCGGCGTGATGGTCGCCACCAGCGGCAGCACCCGGAAGCCGGTGATCGTGGCCAGCGGATCGAGATAGCCCAGCGGCGCGATCTGCATGGGCAACAGGCCGATTTCCTCGCCGGCTTCGCGGATCGCCGCCGCGGCGGCATCGACATCGTCCGCTTCGATGCGGCCACCGGGAAAGCTGACCTGCCCGGGGTGATGCCGCATCGCATCGTTGCGACGGGTCAGCAAGACCTGGATGCCATCCGCACGTCGCACCAGCCCGACCAGCACCGCGGCGGCGATCGTTGCCGAATCACGGCCCGCAAGCAGGCCGAACAATTCTTCGTGGTTCCAGCCAGGCCCGGTCGGGGCAGCGTCAAGCGGATACAGCGCAGCGCGCAAGCGCAACAGTGTCGGCGCAGGCAGGCTCAACTGCGCATGCTCAACTGCGGCTGGACTCGCGTTGCGGCAGTATTGTTTCCATCAGTCGCAGACGCTGGTCGTCGTTCATCTGCGGCCAGTGCGCGATTTCGGCGGCGTTGCGGTGGCAGCCTTGGCAGTAGCCGTCGTCATCGAGCGCGCAGACGCCGATGCAG
>DASZZT010000014.1:0-7206 GCA_035543275.1 Luteimonas sp.
TCGTCAGCGTCCAGGTTCGTCATTCCACAGCAGCTTGTGCAGTTGCATCTGGTAACGCACCGGCAGGCGTTCGGCCACGATCCAGTCGGCAAGCTCGCGCGGCGCGATCTGGGTGTAGCTGGGCGAGAACAGCACGTCGCACGTGTCCGCAAGGCGATGCTCGGCGACGATGTCGCGCGCCCAGTCGAAATCGGCGCGGTCGCAGATCACGAACTTGATCTGGTCGTGCGCGGTCAGCAACGGCAGGTTCTGCCAGCGGTTGCGCTCGACTTCCTTCGAGCCCGGGGTCTTGATGTCGAGCACGCGCGACACGCGTGGATCGACCTCGGAGATGTCGATCGCGCCGGAGGTTTCCAGCGATACGTCGTAACCGGCGTCGCACAGGCGCTGCAGCAGGGTGATGCAGCGTTTTTGCGCCAGTGGCTCGCCACCGGTCACGCAGACGTGGCGCACGCCGTAGCTGGCGACTTCGGCCAGGATCGCGTCGATCTCCCACCACTGCCCGCCATAAAAGGCATAGGCAGTGTCGCAGTACTGGCAGCGCAGCGGGCAGCCGGTCAGGCGCACGAACACCGTCGGCCACCCGGCATCGCGGGCCTCGCCCTGCAGCGACAGGAAGATTTCGGTGATCTTGAGCCGGTCCGCCGACGCGGCGGCCGCATCGGCGACGACGGCGTTCATGCCGGCAATTTTACCGGAGGACGCCTTTGACGCGCTGTTTTAGCGAATGCGGCTGTTTATCGAACGCGACCGAGCTGGATCGCGCGCAGGCGATCATCGGCAGTACGCGCGGGGTCGCTGCCGGGGTAACGCTGGGTGACCTGCGCCAGCGTGGCTTCGGCGGCGTCCATCTGCTTCAGGCCGTACTGCGACAGGCCGACCTTGAGCAGCGCGCCGGCGGCCTTGTCATGGGTCGGATAGCGGTCGAGCAGCGTCTGGAACTGCTGTTGCGCCATCGCGTAGTTCTGGGTCACGTAGTAGCTCTCGCCGAGCCAGTACAACGCATTGGGCGCGTAGCTGCCACTTGGGTAGGCCTGCAGGAACTGCTGGAACAGGCTTGCCGAGTCGGCGTAGCGCCCGGCTTTCAGCGCATCGAACGCAGCCTCGTACGCGCCACGCTCGCCCTCGCCCTTGGCCAGCGCGCCGGCATCGCCGTAGACCGCGGGTTTGGCGTCCCCGTCGGTTGCCGTCGGCGACGGTGAAGCGGCGGACGGCGACGTCGCGTTCCCGCCTTCGAGCCGCCCGCCTTCGAGCCGGTTGAGGCGGCCGTCGAGGTCAAGATACTGGTTACGGGTGCTCTGCTTGGACTGCTCCTGCAGTTGCTGCACCTCTTCCAGCTGCGCGCGCAGTGCCTGCACCTCGGTCTTGAGCTGCGTGACCTGGTTGAGCAGGTCGACGTTGCCCTGGTTGTTGGCGGCTTGCTGCTCGAGCGCGGCGACGCGATCGGCGAGGCTGGCGCGTTGCGCCGACGCAGGCGCGGCGGCCACGAGGGCCGCCGCGAACACAGTTGCAATCAGGAAACGTTGCATTACTTGGCCGTGTAGACGATTTCGACGCGACGGTTCTTGGCCCAGCAGTCCTCGCCCGATGCGGTGCAGGTCGGGCGCTCTTCGCCGTAGCTGACGACCGTGATCTGGCTGCCGGAGCCGCCGTTGGCCTGCAGCGCCGAGGACACCGCATTGCCGCGACGCTCGCCCAGGCCGAGGTTGTACTCGCGGCTGCCGCGCTCGTCGGCATTGCCTTCCAGGGTCATGCGCGAGGACGGCCGGTCACGCAGGTACTTGGCGTGGCAGGCCATCGCGGACTGGAACTCGGGACGCAATGCGTCCTGGTCGTAATCGAAATACACCACGCGCTGGCGCAGGCAGGCGTCGGTGTCGAGATCGCCGGGGCCGTACATGCCGGGGGTGGTCGGGCCGGTGTCGGTGATCGGCGCGGTGCTGGGACCGGTGTCCATCGGCGGTGGAACTTCCTTGACCTTCTTGGAGCAGGCAACAGCCGCGGTACACATCAACGCGGTGATCAGGATCTTGGCGGTAGCGTTCATCGTCGTTCCTCGTCTTCTCGCTGGGTAAAACCGAAATCCGGAAACCCGGATCGGGCTGGTGAAACCTAACAGGCTAGCGTTGCTGGCGATATGGGCCCCAGGCCGGCTCACGCACGTCGCCATCGGCCAATACCAGACGCTGGCGCACACGTGCATCGGCCGAGACCGCATACAGCACGCCGCGGCTGCCTTCGCGCGCGGCGTACAGGATCATGCTGGCGTTGGGGGCGAAGCTCGGCGACTCGTCGAGCGAGCCCGGCGACAGCGTGCTCCAGCGCGGCGAGCCAAGGCTGCGGTCGAGCAGAGCGATGCGGTAGTTGTTGCCGTTGCCCTGGCCCACGGCAATCTTCTTGCCATCAAACGAGACGCTCGCCTTGGCGTTGTAGCTGCCCTGGAAGGTGACGCGGCTGGCACCGCCGCCGGACGCCGAGACCTGGTAGATCTGCGGCTTGCCGCCGCGGTCGGAAGTGAAATACAGGCTGCCACCGTCTGCACTCCACACCGCCTCGGTGTCGATGCCGAACTGGTCGGTGACCTGGCGCAACTGCTTGCTGCCCAGATCCATCACGTAGATCTCGGGATTGCCGGACTTGGACAAGGTCAGCGCCAGGCGGCGTCCGTCCGGCGAGAAGTTCGGCGCGCCGTTGATGCCGCGGAAGCTGGCGACCAGCTCGCGCGCACCGGTGGAGATGTCCTGGATGTAGATCGAGGAATTGCCGCGTTCGAAGCTGACGTAGGCCAGCTTGCGCCCGTCCGGGCTCCACGCCGGCGACAGCATTGGCTCGCCCGAGCGCACCACGGTCTGCGGGTTGTAGCCATCGGA
The DNA here is from genome assembly GCA_035543275.1 of Luteimonas sp. Taxonomy (GTDB): domain Bacteria; phylum Pseudomonadota; class Gammaproteobacteria; order Xanthomonadales; family Xanthomonadaceae; genus Cognatiluteimonas. The sequence continues at coordinate 2,871 of DASZZT010000014.1, forward strand.
ATCGGCGACCATCAGCGCATAGCGGCTGCCCTTGCCGACGCCGGTGGCGGTGATGTAGGCGATCCGGGTCCAGAACGCGCCACGCACACCGAGAATCTTCTCGTAGATCGCGTCGCTGATCTGGTGGGCAACGTCGCGCATGGCATTGGCGCGGGCGGTCATGGCGAAGCCGAGCAGGCGCTGCTGCCTGGCGACGTCGAACACTTCGTATTCGACACGGTAGCTGCCGTCGCCGGCGTCGAGCACGTGGCCGACGACGAGGAAGTCCTGCTTCAGCAGCCGCCAGGTCGGATAGTTGACCTCGCCGCCGCGGGTCGGGCGCTCGACCATGTCCTTCTCGGGCAGTCCGCGGAACTGGCCGGAGCGGTCGAGGTCGGCGCGGACCACGCCGGCGACATCGGTGGCCGGCGCGGCGCCGGATCCTTGATAGGGCATCGGCACCACCGCGATCGGGAGCGCTGAGGCGCTGCCGCCGATGATGTCGATTTCCAGGCCCTGCTCCTGGGCCAGCGCGGCCAGGGGCAACAGGAGGGTGAGCAGCGACGCTATCCAGCGCATGGATCGTTTCATCGGCAAGTCCAGTCGGAATGGGGGAAGTCTTAACAGCTTGTCCGTTAAGGTTGTCTCAAAGTGAACACAACCGGAGCGCGCAGCAACGCCACTTAGCGATCCTGCGCCTCGAAGTTCAACGTCAGATTGCGGCTGAACACCGACTCGAAGCCTGCATAAGGCAGCGGCTGGGCCTTCAGCACCGCGGCTTCAATCGAACGCTTGCCGAGTTCGTCATAGGGACAACTGGCCGCGACCTGCACGTCGATCACTTCGCCGCCGGGAAGCTGACGGATGATGAGTTTGCAGCGTTGGCCCAGCGGGATCGTCTCCGGACGCGTCGTCCAGTTGCGCACGATTGCTTCCTGCAATGCGGCTTGGTAGCGGGCCAGCAAGCCATCGTCGTCGCCGTTGTTGCCTGGCGGCGGGCTGGCGCTGGCGTCGGCCTGCGCCGCGGCTTCGGCGGCGTTGCTGGCGCGGGCGTCGGCGATCTGCTTGAGCTTCTGTTCGGACAGGTCGGCCTGGCGTGCGAGCTTCTCTCGCTCGGCGCGGATCTTCTTCAATTTTTCGTCGAGTTGCTGCTGCGCAACGCGGTGCGCCTGCTCGGCCTCCTGCTGGCGCTCGCGTTCGGTCAGGTCGATCTGTTCCTGCCGGCGCTTCTCTTCCTGCTCGCGCTCGCGGGTTTCGGCGGAGATCGCATTGCGGTCGACGCGCTCCTGCTCGCGCGTGTCGGGTTCGGGGATCTGCGCCTGCGCCTGCGCCTGCTGCGGCACCGGTGCATCCTGCGGCGCCGGTTCCGGGATTGGTTGCGGCGGCGGCGCGGCTTCCTCGACCGGCTGCGGCTGCACCGGTTGCGGGCGGCTGCGCAGCGCGCGCTGCATCCGCGCCGACAGCGCATTGGCATCGACCAGCTCGGCCTCGATCGGCGAACCCGCGGCGGAAACCGGCGTGCTCGCGCGCGTCCACCACAGGCCGAAGAAAGCCAGCGCGAACAGCAGCACATGCAGCGCGATCGCGTACAAGAACGCCTGCGCGGTGTCGGCGCGGGTTTCCCTCACTGCTTGCCTGCCTCCGCCTGATCGCTCAGCAGGCCGACCTTCTCAACGCCGGCGCCCTGCAGCAGCACCATTGCGCCGTACACGATGGCGTAGTTGGCCTTGGCATCGCCCGCCACGAACACCGGCACGTCCTTGTTGTTGCGCACGAACGCACCGACCTTCGCCGCCAGCGCCTCGCCGCTCAATGGCTCGCTCTTGCCCTCCTTGACGAGGAAATAGTTCCCAGCGGCGTCGACTTTAACGATCACCGGATCCTTCTTTCCCTGGATCGATTTCGCATTGGACTTGGGCAAATCGACATCGACAGAGAGGTTCAGCAGCGGCGCGGTCACCATGAAGATGATCAGCAGTACCAGCATCACGTCGATGTACGGCACGACGTTGATCTCGGCCTTGAGCTTGTGCTTGCGGATGCGGCGGCCGGTGGATGTCATGGCCATGGACTGTCCTCTTTAGCTGTCATGCGGTGAAAAAGGGGTCAGAGTGGAGTTTTGCGGGTAAGTCCGACGCTTGCTGCGAGAGCACCGGCGCAAAATTCACTCTGACCCCTTTTTCAAACCTCATCCAGGTGCGCCTGCCGCTGCAGGATCGAGGAGAACTCGTCGGAGAACGCGTCGTAGCGCACGCTCAGGCGCTCGACCTTGGTCGCGAAGCGGTTGTAGGCCCACACCGCCGGGATCGCGGCGAACAGGCCCATCGCGGTCGCGATCAGCGCCTCGGAGATGCCGGGGGCCACTGTCGCTATCGTCGCTTCCTTGAGTTTGGCCAGACCCTGGAACGAAATCATGATGCCCCACACCGTGCCAAACAGGCCGACGTAGGGACTGATCGAGCCGACGCTGGCGAGGAATTCGAGGTTGTGTTCCAGCCCATCGAGTTCACGCGAGGCGGTCGCGCGCATCGCCCGCTGCGCGCCTTCCAGCTGGATGCGCGAGTCCACGCCCTTGCGCTGGCGGACGCGGTTGAACTCGCGGAAGCCGCCCTCGAAGATCGCCTCAAGTCCTGCGGGCACGCGGCCACGCTCGGTGGCGCCTGCGTACAGCTTCGATAGTTCCGAGCCCGACCAGAAACGCTCCTCGAAACGCTGCGCTTCCTTCTCGGCGCGGTCGAGCACGCGTTTCTTGCGGAAGATGATCAGCCACGACGCGACCGATGCGAACAGCAGCAGCAGCATCACCAGCTGCACCGGGATGCTGGCGTGCAGCACCAGCTGCAGCATGTCGATGCCGTTGTTCGCGACGGCGGGGGCGGCGTCAGTCGCCACTTGCACCGTGCTCGCGGGCACGTCTTCCGGCAAGGGCTCGACCGCGGCCTGCAGGGCAGCCAGCAATGGGATCATGCGTCACGCTCCATTTGTATGTGTTTCCGTCAGATTGGTTTCGAGCTGCTTCAATTCGTCGTACAGCGGCTCCGGGATCGCACGCGGGCGGAAGTCCGAAGCATTCAATGCCGCCACCCGAACTTGCGCATCCAGCAGCAACTCACCATCGCGATGGATCGCCTGCGCGATCACCAGGCTCGCGCGCCGGCACTGGCGCAACGTGACCGATACGTCGAGCGCATCATCCAGCCGCGCTGGCTGACGGAAATCGATCCGCATCGCCCGCACCGCGAATACCAGGTCGTGCTCCTTTCGCATCAGCTCCTGGCCCTTGCCGCGCGCGCGCAGCCATTCGGTGCGCGCGCGTTCGAGGAAGGCCAGGTACTGCGCGTGATAGACCACGCCACCAGCGTCGGTATCTTCCCAGTACACCCGTGTCGGCCAACTGAATTGCAACTCAGCTGCCACTTGCATCTTCGGCGAACATGTCGTTGGCACCGGTCTTCGGCTTCAGTCCGAGATGGCGCCAGGCCTTGGCCGAAGCCATGCGTCCGCGCGCGGTACGCACCAGGTAACCCTGCTGGATCAGGTACGGCTCGATCACGTCCTCGAGCGTGCCGCGTTCCTCGCTCAGCGCCGCCGCCAGCGATTCGATCCCGACCGGGCCGCCATCGAAGGACTCGATGATGAGGCGCAGCAACCGCCGGTCGAGTTCGTCGAAACCCTGCGGATCGACCTTGAGCATCTGCATCGCGGCGTTGGCCACATCGATATCGATATGCCCCGCGGCGCGCACCTGCGCGAAGTCGCGCACGCGCCGCAACAGCCGGTTGGCGATTCGCGGCGTGCCGCGCGCGCGTCGCGCGATCTCGCTGGCGCCGTCGGCCGCGCAATCGATGCCGAGGATCTGCGCCGAACGCCGCACGATCCGGGTCAGATCCTCGACCTCGTAGAACTCCAGCCGCTGCACGATGCCGAAGCGGTCGCGCAGCGGCGCGGTCAGCAAACCGGCGCGCGTGGTCGCGCCGATCAGGGTGAACGGTGGCAGGTCGAGCTTGATCGAACGCGCGGCCGGGCCCTCGCCGATCATGATGTCGATCTGGAAATCCTCCATCGCCGGATACAGCACCTCCTCCACGACCGGCGAGAGGCGATGGATCTCGTCGATGAACAGCACGTCGTGCGGCTGCAGGTTGGTCAGCAGCGCGGCGAGGTCACCGGCCTTCTCGATCACCGGCCCGGAGGTCTGGCGCAGGCCGACGCCGAGCTCGTTGGCGATGACGTGCGCCAGCGTGGTCTTGCCCAGGCCGGGCGGCCCGAAGATCAGCACGTGGTCGAGCGCCTCGCCGCGGCCCTTGGCCGCCTCGATGTAGATCTGCATCTGCTCGCGCACCGGCTGCTGGCCGAG
>DASZZT010000015.1:0-5199 GCA_035543275.1 Luteimonas sp.
GTCGCGCGATCCGCCGCGGCGAGGCCGCCGCCGGCACCGTCGCGCCAGCGCGCATAGCCTTCGAGATCGCGGCGGTAGCTGGCCAGCGTCTGTCGCGACAACCCGGATTCGGCCCATAGCGCATCGAGGCAACTTTCGATCGCGGCCGCATCGGCATCGCGCAGCGGCGGCAATGCACTGGCGCGGACGCGGCGTTCGGCGGGCGTGATCGACGGCATCCGTCGAGCTTAACGATGACCTGCGGCGACAGCTATGCTGGCGCGATGAATGCACCGGCAAGCAAACCCACAACGCTGGTCGGCTGGCGCCTGCTGGCGCTGGTCTACGACTTCTTCCCAGCATTGGCGCTGTGGATGCTGGCAGCGGCGCTCTTCACCCTCGGCTATTACGTCGCCGGGCATCCGGCGCGCGAGAATATCGCACCGTTCAGCCCGTTGCAGATCGCGCTGTGGCTGCTGTGCTGGCTGTTGACCGGCGCCTACGCGGTGCTGAGCTGGCGCCACGGCGGCCGCACCCTCGGCATGCGGCCATGGCGGCTGCGCGTGGTCGCAGTCGATGGCACTCAGGCATCGGCAACAGCGCTCATTCACCGCTACGCGATCGGCACCTTCTCGCTGTTGCTGGCTGGCGCCGGCTTCTGGGGGGCGTGGCTCGACCGCGACCGCCTGACCTGGCATGACAGGCTCAGCGGGACTCGGATGGTGCGTGAGGCGAAAAGCGCGGCAAGGTGAAAATCACCGGCGCGCGGCGGCGCGTTGAGGCGCGACGCACGACGACTGCGCTCGCGGCGCGGCACGACCGCGTGAGCGGGACGCGGATGGTGCGCGAACCGAAGCAACACACAACGTAATCGGTCAGCCGCTGCGCCGCCGGAACAACACCGCCGACACCCCCAGCATCACCACCGACGGCACCAGATACGCGATCCGATAGTCGAACTTGTAAACGCCCGCCAGCTTGATGAACTGCGTCTGCAGCAGCCAGAAACCGAGCGCGAACACGATGCCGATGAACAGCCGCTTGCCCAGGCCGCCGCTGCGCAGCGAACCGAACGCGAACGGAATCGCGGCAAGGCATAGCGCGAGCACGTTGAGCGGGTAGAACCAGCGGCCCCAGTAGTGCTCCTCGTATTCGCTGGCGTCCAGGCCGTTGCGCTTGCGGTACTGGATGCTGCTGCGCAGGTCGGACGCAGGCAGATAGCGCGGTTGCGCGACGCTGGCCGCGAGCGCGGTGTCGTCGAGTCTGGACTGCCAGTGCTCTTCCATGACGTCGGTCTGGGTCACCGATTTCGCTTCGAAATACGTGCGCGTGACATTACGCAGCAGCCAGCCGCCGGGGCGGTGTTCGGCGCTGCCAGCGCGTGCGATCGATTCCAGGCGGCCATCGTCGGTGAATTCGTACAGGCGCACGTCATGCAGTTCCAGCCAGCGCTGGGTGCCATTGTTGCGCTGCTGCCCGGTCTGCGCGTTGAGGAAGGTGTTGCCCTCGCGCGCCCACAATCCCGAGTATTGCGCCACGATCATGTCCGAAGATTTGGCCGAGGCCTTGAGCCCGTCGGCGCGGCGCTGGCCCCACGGGCTCAGGGTTTCGCCGTTGATCACCATCAGCGCGGTCAGCGCGGTCAGCGCTACCGCGATCGCGAGGCCGAGCCGGCGCCGCGACAGGCCCAGCGCACGCAGCGCGGTCAGCTCCGAGCTCGCGGCCAGCTGCCCCAGCCCCATCAGCGTGCCGATCACGGCCGCGGTCGGGAACAGGATGTACGCATGACTGGGCGTCACGTACATCACGTAGACCAGCGCCTGCGCCACCCCGTAATGGCCCTTTCCGGTATCGCCGAACTCGCCCATCAGGGTCAGTACGAAGTCGAGCCCGATCAGCACCGCCCATGTCAGCAGCACGGTGCCCAGCAGCACCCGGCCGAGGTAGAGATCGTGGAGCTTCGGGAATGGTTTCATGACAGCAGTTTCATGACAGCAGCTTCATCGACGCACCCCGGCTCGCGGCAGGCGACTGCGCTGCATGCGGCCATCGCGCAGGTACATCCACAGCGCCGCGGCGAGCAGCGGCAGCACCAGCCACCACAGGCCGAAGGCCATCGGCAGTTTGCCGCTGCCGAGCCAGTCGGTGCCCAGGATCATCAGGTTCATGCCGACCAGGTAGGCGAGGAAGCCCATCAGGATGCGTCCGTAGCGCGGCTGCCGCGGCGGGCTGCGCGCCAGCGGCACCGCCAGCAGCGCGAACGCCAGCGCCAGCAGCGGCGGCGCCAGGCGGTAGTGCAGTTGCGCACCGGCCTCGGGCCGCGAGTCGCGCAGCAACTCCGGCGTCGACATCGCCTGCGGATCGCCACCGTCGCGCTTGCTCTCGTCCTGGGGCAGGCGCAGGTCGTTGCTGGCGTAGCGCATCAGGCGGAAGTCGCGGCCGCGCTCGAGCGGGCCTTCGACGCGGAAGCCGTCCTGCAGCGTGAGGTAACGCTCGCGCGGGCCGTCGAAAGTAAGCGCACCGCTCTTGGCCGTGGTCACGTCGAGGCGGTCGCCGTCCTGCTTGTAGACGAAGATCCGGCTCAGGCGGGTGCCGTCGTTGGACATCGAACCGATATAGACCACCCCGCCACCGCCCGGCAGTTCGGTGAACCGGCCCGGCTCCAGCCCGGTGATCAGCAGGTTGTGGTTGGCCGCGGCGATCATCTCCTGCGAGGTGTGCTTGGCCCACGGCCCCAGCCACAGCGAGCACACCGCGATCACCGCCACCACCGGCAGCGTGGCCAGCAGCAGGGGTCGCAGCAGCCGTTTCGGCCCGATCCCGATCGAGGTCAGGATCGGCATCTCGGCGTCGCGATATAGCCGCCCGACCGCCAGCAGCAGGCCCAGCATCAACCCCAGCGGCAGGATCAGCGGCAGGTAGCGGATCACCTGCAGGCCCAGTTGCGACAGCATCATCCCGGCCGGCACGCGGCCGCGGAGGATATCGCTGAGCACATCGGCAAACACGCCGCCGAGACTGACCATCATCAGCACCACCAGCGCCGCGAAGATGGCCTGGCTGAATTCGCGCAGCAGATAGCGGTCAAGCGTGGGCATCGGGCCTCGGGTGTGGCATTGGGGCGGCTTGCTTTAGACTGGTTCCGTTCGTCGACGGCGCCCGCGTTGGTAACCGTTGGCGTCATCGCGATGCGACCGGGTCGCGCGGCACGATCGTCAAACTGACAATCGCCGAACGATTGTACGCAAACACTTCACGCACCACTGCCCGGAATCTGCTGGATGACCCTCGAATTCACCCTGAACCACGACGCGCCCGCCACCGCACAAACCGACTGCGTCGTGGTAGGCGCCTACGCCGACAGCAGCCTGACCCCGGCCGCACAGGCGTTGGATACGGCCAGCGGCGGCAAGCTCGCAGCGCTGCTCGCACGCGGCGATCTCAGCGGCAAGACCGGCAAGACCGCGCTGCTGCATGACCTGCCCGGCGTGACCGCGCCGCGGGTGCTGGTGGTCGGCCTCGGCGAACCGGCCAAGTACGGTGTGCCGCAGTATCTCAAGGCGGTCGGCGACGCCGCGCGTGCGCTCAGGACCGGACCGGTGTCGTCGGCCCTGTTCACAATTTCCGAAGTCGCCGTGAACGCCCGCGACGCCGCCTGGAACATCCGCCAGGCCGCGATCGCCGCCGACCACGCCTGCTATCGCTACACCGCCACCCTCGGCGCCAAGAACAAGAAGCGCGACGAGGCCGGGCTGAAGACTTTCGCGATTCACGCTGGTAGCAACGGTGGCTCCGATGCCGCCGCGCTGGCACAAGGCCAGGCGATCGCCGCCGGCGTCGCCTTCGCGCGCGAGCTCGGCAACCTGCCGCCGAACATCTGCAACCCGGGCTACCTGGCGCACCAGGCGCAGGAATTCGCCGCGCGCTTCGACAAGACCGAGTGCGAGGTGCTCGATCGCGAGCAGATGCAGCAGCTCGGCATGGGTTCGCTGCTCGCGGTGTCGCAGGGCTCGGCCAATCCACCGAAGCTGGTGGTACTGAAGTACAGCAACGGCGGCGACAGCAAGCCTTACGTGCTGGTCGGCAAGGGCATCACCTTCGACACCGGCGGCATCAACCTCAAGACCCTGGGCGGGATCGAGGAGATGAAGTACGACATGTGCGGCGCGGCGTCGGTGCTCGGCACCTTCGTGTCGACGGTCGGCATGCAGCTGCCGATCAACCTGGTGGTGATCGCCGCCGCGGTCGAGAACATGCCCGACGGCAACAGCTACCGCCCCAGCGACGTGCTCACCAGCATGTCCGGCAAGACCATCGAGGTCGGCAACACCGATGCCGAAGGTCGTTTGATTTTGTGCGACGCGCTGACCTATGCGCAGCGCTTCAAGCCGCAGGCATTGCTCGACGTGGCGACCCTCACCGGTGCCTGCGTGGTCGCGCTCGGCAAGTACGCCACCGGCCTGATGAGCAAGCACGACGACCTGTCGTCCGAACTGCTCGCCGCCGGCGAGAACACCTTCGACCGCGCCTGGCGCCTGCCGCTGTGGGACGAGTATCAAGGCATGCTCGATTCCAATTTTGCCGACGTCTACAACATCGGCGGCCGCTGGGCCGGCGCGATCACCGCTGGCTGCTTCCTGTCGCGCTTCACCGAAGGCCAGCGCTGGGCGCACCTGGACATCGCCGGCGTCGCCAACGGCGACGGCAAGATGGGCATGGCCACCGGTCGCCCGGTCGGGATGTTGTCGCAGTGGCTGATGGACCGGGTCGAAAAGGGGTCAGAGTGAAGTTTCGCCACATGGACCCCGTCCGGTCGCAGCAAAGTCGCGAGCAAAATTCACTCTGACCCCTTTTCGATGCTGACCTCTTTTCGATGCCGCGCGCCGATTTCTACCTGATCGCCAGGGAGCGCTTTCGCGCCGAGCCTTTGCGCCTGGTCTGCGAGCTGGCGCGCAAGGCCTACGACGCCAACCTGTGGACGCTGGTGCTCGCGCGCGACGCCGCGCAGGCCGAGCAGCTCGACGACTTGCTCTGGGACATGGGCGATGACGTCTTCATCCCGCACCAGATCGCCGGCGCCGACAGCGACGAGGACGAAGCCGCGGTGTTGATCGCGACGCCCGACACCGACGCGCCATTGCGCCCCTTGGTAATCAACCTGCGCGACGCGGCGGTCGAGGGCAGCTTCGACCGCGTGCTGGAAGTGGTGCCAGCCGACGA
>DASZZT010000016.1:0-20381 GCA_035543275.1 Luteimonas sp.
AATGCAAGCGCCGGCGTCAGCCGGTAGGCGGCCCGCAATTCCGCCAGGCCCGACGGCAGGCCGTCGATCTTCACGCCACCGCAGCGGTCGGCGAGCTCCGCCAGCAATGCCACGCCAGCGCTGTCGACGCGGCTCACCGCGGCCAGGTCGAAACGATGCACACCCTGCAGATGCGGCACCGCCTGTTTCCACTGGCGGGCGACATCGGCGCGCAGCAACGCGCCGGCGAAGCGCAAGGCGTCGCCGGCGCGCTCCACGGAAGACTCAGCGCTTGGCATCGGCCTGCAGCTGGCCGTTGCGCAGGTCGGCGGCAACCTGCTTGATCGACTTGTGGGTCAGCTCGTTGTCGAACTGCTGGCGGAAGGTCTGCACAAAGGAGACGCCCTCGACCATCACGTCGAACACCTTCCACTGCCCGCCCGACTTGCGCATCAGGTAATCGACCGGGATCGGTTCGCCGCCGCTGCGCATCAGCTCGCTGGCGACCTTGACGCCGAGGCCGCGCGGCAACGCCGTCTCCGACTTCACCCGCACCCGCAACTGGGTATTGAAGTCGAGCAACGAAGAACCGTAGCGCTGCATCAGGTTGTCGGCAAGCGCATCGGCGAACAGCTTGACGTCGGCATCGGGGGCGCCGCGGCCGTGACGGCCGAGCACCTGGCGGGCGGCGTAATCGCGGTCGAACATCTGGCTGAATTCGCTCGACACGAAGTTGCGCAGCACAGTGCGGTTCTTGGTGAATTCGGGACGGCGCTTCTCCAGCGTCGTCAGCACGCGCTGGCTGTTGTCGAGTACCAGCTGGCTCGGCGAGCCCTGCGTGGTCGCCGCGGACGCGGCGCTTTGTGCCAGCACGATGGTAGGCGCGGCGGCGAGCAGGGCCGAGGCGATGACGAGGGAAATCAAGGTGCGCTTCATGGTGTGGTTTCCGTGGGGGGCGGAGTGGTTGCGTTGCTGTCTGCGTCGGCAGCAGGCTTGCCGCCGCCGAACATGTACTTGCCGACCATCTGCATCAGGTCGACCGCCGGCGTGGTGAAGCCGATTTCCTCGCCGGGCTTCAGGGTCTCGACGTCGCCGCCGGGCTGCAGGCCGATGTAGCTGTCGCCCAGCAGGCCGCCGGTGAGGATGCCGGCCGACGTGTCCGCCGGCAGGTCCTGGTAGCGGTTGTCGATGGCCAAAGTCACGATGGCGTCGAATTTTGACGGGTCCAGCTGAATGTCAGCCACATTGCCGATGGTGACGCCACCGATCTTGACCGGCGCGGAGGTCCGCAGCTGGCCGAGGTTGGTGAAGCGCGCCTTCAGCGGATAGGTGCCGTGGCCGAAGCCGAACTTGCCGTTGGTGGAGGCGATCGCCAGCACCAGCAGCGATGCCAGCGCCAGCAGCAGGAAGGCGCCGACCGCGAATTCGAGACGGGGACCGTGAGCAGACATGGCTTAACTCCGGAACAGCAAGGCGGAAAGAACGAAATTGAACATCAGCACCAGCAGCGAGGCGTTGACCACCGCGCGCGTGGTCGCGATCGAGGTGCCTTCGATGGTCGGCTCGGCGTGGTAGCCGACGTAGGCCGCGACCAGCGCCGCGGTGCCGCCGAACACGGCGGACTTGAGGAAGGCGACGCAGTAATCGTCGACGAAATCAACGCTGTCCTTCAGCGCCGACCAGAAGTAGCCGGCATCCAGCCCGATCACGTGCACCGCTTCGAGATAGCTCGCGCCGATTGCGAGCGAGCAGAAGAACGCGGTCAGCAGCGGTACGCAGATCACGGCAGCCCAGAACCGCGGTGCGACCACTTTCGCGACCGGATCGATCGCCATCAACCCGAGCGCGGTGATCTGGTCGGTGGCGCGCATCAGGCCGAGTTCCGCCGCGATCGACGAACCCGCGCGGCCGATGAACAACAGCGCGGTCAGCACCGGGCCGAGCTCGCGGTACAGCGACAACCCGAGCAGCGTCGACAGCGAATTGGTGGCGCCGAAGCGCGACAGCGTGCGATAGCCCTGCAGCGTCAGCACCAGGCCGACGAAGGCCCCGCCGACCGCGATGATCGGCAGGCTGCGCGCGCCGATCTTGTAGATCTCGCGGGTCAGTTCGTGCCAGAAGTCGCGGGTCGGCTTCGACGCGCGCAGCACCGACAGCGAGAAAATCCCGGCGCGGCCCAGCGAGCGGGTGGCGGCGACGAACGACATCAGGCGGCCTCGCTGCTTGCGACGGCGTCGAACGCAATGGGACCATCGGGTTCGCCGCGCAGGAACTGGCGTACGAAGGGATCGTCGCTGGCTTCCAGCTCGTGCGGCGTGCCGCTGAACACGATGCGACCGTTCGCGATCACGATCGCGCGGCCGGCGATCGGCAGCGTCTCGTGCACGTGGTGGGTGACGATGATGCTGGTCAGGCCGAGGCTGGCGTTGAGGCGTGCGATCAGGCTCATGATCACGCCGGAGGCGATCGGATCCAGGCCGGTCAGCGGTTCGTCGTAGATCATCAGCGGTGGATCCAGCGCCAACGCACGAGCCAGCGCCACGCGCCGCGCCATGCCGCCGGACAGTTCGCGCGGAAACAGGTCGGCCGCCGCGCGCAGGCCGACCGCGTGCAGCTTCATCGCGACCAGCCGGCGGATCACCGCGTCCGGCAGCTCGGTATGCGTGCGCAACGGCAAGGCCACGTTTTCGGCGACGGTGAGATCGGTGAGCAGGCCGTTGCCCTGCAGCAGGACTCCCATCCCCTTGCGCAGCTCCAGCAGCGCGCGCTTGGCGCGTGGCAGCGCGACGCCGAGCACCTCGACCGACCCGGCGGCCGGTTCCAGTTCGCCAGTGAGCGCGGCCAGCAAGGTCGACTTGCCGCTGCCCGACGGCCCCAGCACCGCGGTCACGCTGCCGCGCGGCACCGTGAGGTCGATACCATCGAGCACCACGCGGCCGCCGCGCTCCAGGCGCAGGTCGGTCAGGCGGACGGCGGCGGTGTCGGGGCTCATCGACGCAGGATTCCAGTGGCATTCGGCGAAAAACGCTGCAGCTTGGCGGGCTGCGGCTGAACGGGATTCGAAGCGCGGCCATTATCGCAGCTCCGGGCCGCGCGCCGACCGCGCCATACGAAGAGCCAGCGTGTCTCGGCGGATGCGACCGCGCTGCGGCAAGATGGAGCCGATGACCACCGCACCCGACTTCCGCCTCTACCATTCCAATGCGCTCGAGGTGCTGGCCGGGTTGCTCGCCGACGAGCTGCGCACGCCGGCACCGGGCCAGCCGCTGCTGGCCCCCGATGTGGTGTTGATTCCGCAGGTCGCGATGCGGCGGTGGCTGCAGGCGACGCTGGCACAGGCGCACGGGATCGCCGCCAATATCGAATTCCTGACCCCGGGCGAATTCGTGCAGCGCGCGCTCGACGCCAACGTACCCGGCGCGGCCGACGACCTCGACGCCGATGCGCTGCGCTGGCGACTGTACGCCGCACTGGTCGATCCGGCCGCCATGCGCGAGCCCGCGCTGCAACCGCTGCGCACCTATCTGGCCGGCGACGACGCACTGAAACCATGGTCGCTGGCCGGCGAGCTGGCCGCGGTGTTCGAGAAATACCAGGCCTGGCGCCGCGACTGGCTGCTCGGCTGGGAAGCCGGCAAGGCCCCGCGCGATCCGCAAGCGGCGCTATGGCGCCGCATCGCCGGCGGCACCGCGCATCGCGCGCGCCGGATCGACGATTACCTCACCCGCTTCGCCAGCGACGAAGCGCCGCTACCGACGGGCTTGCCGCCGCGCTTGTTCGCGTTCGCGACCCTCAACGTCTCGCCTGATGTGCTGCGCGTGATCGCCACCCAGGCGCGGGTCGGCGTGCTGCACTTCTACCTGCCGACGCCGACCCGTTCCTATTGGGGCGATCTTGCGAGCCTGCGCGAACGCCTGCGCGCCGACGCGGCCACCGCGTTCGGCGACGACGACGGCGAGAATCCGTTGCTGCAAGCCTGGGGCGCGGCCGGGCGCGACTTCATGGCGGTGCTGGGCGGCTACGAGGTCGTGCATCCGTCCGGCGAGATCGCCGCCTACGCCGACCCCGAGCGGCGCGAAGATGACAATCCAGCCAGCGACACTTTGCTGCAGCGTCTGCAGCGCGACCTGCTGCATCGCCGCCCGCCGCCGGTGGAGCCGTGGCGCAAACAGGTCGATCGCAGCGACAACAGTTTGCAGTTCCACGCCTGCCATACCCGCCTGCGCGAGGTGCAGGTATTGCACGACCAGCTGCGCGGGCTGCTGGAAGATCCGCGTTTCGATCCGCCATTGCAGCCGCGCGAAATCGCGGTGCTCGCGCCCGATATCGATCCATACGCGCCGTACATCGAAGCGGTATTCGGCGGTCTCGCCGGCAGCCCGGGGTTCATTGCGTATGCGCTCGCCGATGCCAGCCCGCTCGGCGGCGAACCGCTGGCCGAGGTCTTCCTGCGTCTGCTCGCGCTGCCGATCTCGCGCTTCGGCCTCGATGAAATCCTCGACCTGCTCGCGACCGCGGCGATCGCGGAAGCTGCGGGGCTCGACGCGCCGGCATTCGAACACCTGCGCGGCTGGCTGCACGCGGCCGGCGCGCGCTGGGGCATCGACGCCGCCCATCGCGAGCGCAACCACGCACCGCGCGACGACGCCTACACCTGGGCGTTCGCGCTCGACCGGCTGTTGCTCGGCCACGCCAGCGGCACCGACGGTGACATCGCCGGCGTCGCGCCCTACACCGAGCTCGAAGGCAGCGCGCTCGACGCGCTCGACGCATTGATCCGCCTGCTGCGCGTGCTCGGCCGCCACGAGCGCGCGTTTGCCAGCGCGATGACGCCTTCGCAATGGCGCGAGCGCCTGCTCGGCCTGCTCGACGCGCTGCTGCCGCGGCCGCCGCAAGCATTGGCCGAACAGCGCGTGCTTGAGCGCCTGCGCACGCTCATTGCAGAGTTCGCCGACGCCGCGCAGCGCGCCGGTTTCGACGCGCCAGTGCCGCCGGAAGTGCTGCGCGCGCATTTTGCTTCAACGCTGGCCCAAGCCGACACCCGCGCGCCGCTGCTCACCGGCGGCGTCAGCTTCGGCCGCATGGTGCCGATGCGACTGCTGCCATTTCGCGCGATCTGCGTGCTGGGCATGAACGATGGCGACTACCCGCGCCGCGACCCCGCCGCCGGCCTCAACCAGCTGACCCACGAACTTGGCACGCCGGCGCGCCGCTACGGCGACCGCTCTTTGCGCGACGACGACCGTTTCCTGTTCCTGCAGCTGTTCGCGGCCGCCGCGGACGTGTTCTACCTGAGCTATCTCGGCGCCGACCCGCGCGATGGCAGCACCCGCGAACCTTCGGTGTTGGTGTCCGAATTGCTCGACGTCGCCGCCGCGTATCACATCGACCCAGTGGCTGCGCGCAAGGCGTTGCTGGTGCAGCACCCGCTGCAACCGTTCGCGCCGGCCGCGTTCGGCGCCGCCGATGGCGAAACTGAGCCGCGGCGCTTCAGCTATCGGGCCGAGTGGCGCCCGGCGGCGGCGGCCGTGCAGGGCACGCGGATCGAACCCGGTCGCTGGCTGCAGGCGCCGTTGTCTGCCGCCGCGCCGGGCGATTCGCTATCGCTGATCGAGCTGCGCGCGTTCCTGCGCGATCCGCCGGCGGCGTTCCTGCGCCAGCGCCTGGCGGTGCGCCTGCCGGAGGCGGCGGATGCCATCGACGACTGCGAGCCGCTGGCCCCACCTTCGCGCGGCTTGCAGTTGCAGCAATTGCAACAGGCGGTATTCGACGCCTGTGTGCGTGGCGAGCTGGAATCGCTGCATGCGCGTCTGCGTGCGAAAGCGATGCTGCCGTCGGGGCCGCTGGGCCAACGCCAACTCGTCGAGCTGCGTGCACAGATACAGCCTTACGCCGATGCATTCCTGCAGTGGCGCGGCGCCGACGGCGACAACGCGCAATCGCGCCCGTTCGAACTCGACCTGGATGGTGTCCGCCTGCACGGTCGCATCGATGGCATCCACCATGTCGGCCTTGCGCGTTTGCGTTTCGACGCAGTGCATGGGCCGTCGCAGATCAGCCACGGTCTCGACTGGCTGGTGTTGTGTGCACTCGACGAAGGGCGCGTGCTGGCGCAGTTCGTCGACACCAAGCAGGGCCGGGGGCCATTTCTGCGCGAGCCAATCAATGCCGCTTCTGCACACCACGCCTTGCGTACGCTGCTGGCGTTGCGCGAACAGGGCCTGCGCGAACCGCTGCCGTTCGGTTCGCGCGCCGGCTGGGCGTGGTTCGACGCCGGCAACGACGACAACAAGGGTTGGATCGCCGCGAGCAAGCAGTGGCGCAGCGAGCGCGGCTGGAGCGAGGGCGACACCGTCAGCGCGCAGCTGGCATTGCGCGGGCGCGATCCTTTCGTCGACGAATTGCTTGGCCAGCGTTTTCGCGCGATCGCGCGCACCGTGTTCGATGCAGTCGTGTCCGGTCGCAGCAATACGGTTGCGCTGGATACGGTCTGGCTCGAAGCGGATGCGGAGCAGCCGGCATGAATCTTCACGACGGCGATGTCGCATCCGATCCCTATCTCGACCTGGCCCTCGACGGCCTGCAGCTTATCGAGGCCAGCGCCGGCACTGGCAAGACCTTCACTCTCGCGACCTTGGTCACGCGCCTGGTGATCGAACGCGACCTGCGCGTCGGCCAGATTCTCGCCGTGACCTTCACCGAGGCGGCCACCCAGGAGTTGCGCGAACGACTGCGCGAACGACTGTCGCTGGCGGCCAGGATCGCCACTGCACTCGCGACAGATCCGGCCGCGTATGCCGACGGCGGTAACGCCGAAATCGCGCTGACGTGCCAGTTGATCCTGCGGCAAATGCAGCACGAAAGCGCCGCCGTGTTGCGCGCGCGCCTGCAACAGGCCGAGCGCGAGATCGACCTGGCCGCGGTATTCACCATCCACGGCTTCTGCGCGCGCGCATTGGCCGAACACGCGCTGGAGACCGGGGAGGCGTTCGACCCGCCGGAGATGATCGGCAGCGACCGCCAGCTGCACGATGAACTCGCCGCCGACCTGTGGCGCGCATTCGGCGCCGATGCGCTCGATGCGGAATTGTTGCAATCGCTGTGGAGCGGCCCGGACGCGCTCGCCAAGGATCTGGGCGCGTTGTTGGGGGCAACACGGTTGCAGCCGGAAGCGTCCGATGAAACTCCGGATCCACTGTCGGAGCTGCAACGCGCGGCCGACGCGCTGCGCACAGCGTTTGCCGGGCATGGCGACGATCTGCGCAGCCAGCTCGAGACGGCCATCGCCGGCAAGGTAATCCATGGCGGGACCTACAAGGCAACGTTACCCGACGAGTTGTGGCGCGCGCTGCATGTCTGGTGCGCGCACGGTGACGCCAGTCGCGAGATAGATCCGCGCATCGACCGACTGACGCCGACGAAACTCGTCGAAAAGACCAACAAGGGCCGCCACAACGCGACGCCGTCCTCACCGTTGTGCGACGCGGTGGCGTCGTACTTGCTGGCAATCGCGCAGCGCCGCGAATGGCTCTCGGCACGAAGCCTGACGCTGCTGCATCGCGTGCGCAGCGATGCCGCGCAACGTCTTGCCAGACTCAAGCATACGCGCCGACTGCAAACCTACGACGACCTGATCGATGGCGTCGCGGTTGCGCTCGACAGTGCGCACGGCGGCGCGCTTGCGGCCAACCTGCGCCGGCAGTACGCGGTCGCGCTGGTCGACGAATTCCAGGACACCGACGCGCGCCAGTGGGCGATCTTCCGTCGCGTGTTCGCGTCCGGAAGCGACGACGCGCTGTTCCTGATCGGCGATCCCAAGCAGGCGATCTATCGGTTCCGCGGTGGCGACGTGCACACCTACTTGGCGGCGAAACGCGACGCCGTCTCCGCGCCGCAACTCGTGCAGAACTTTCGCTCACGACCGGCGCTGCTGCGCGCGGTCGCGGCGCTGTATCGGCATGCGGGCGAAGCGGCGTTCATCGACGAGCGCATTCGCTTCCACAAGGTCGAAGCGGGTGCCGGCATCATTGATGCCGATTACCAGCACAATGGCAAAAATGCGGCGGCGCTGACCGTGCGGGTACTACCAGGCGCCGACGACGGCAAGCCGTGGAAGGTCGACGACTCGCGCGCACTTGCGACCGCAGCCTGCGTCGCCGAAATCCACGCGTTGCTCAGCGAAGCACGCGCCGGCCGCGCCAACATCGACGGCAAGCCGGTGCAGCCCGGCGACATCGCCGTGCTCGTGCGCGAACACAAGGAAGCCACGCGCATGCAGTCGGCGCTGGTCGCGGCCGGCATTGCCGCGGTCGCGGCCGGCAAGCAGAGCCTGTTCGGCACTGCGGAGGCGGTCGAACTGCTGGCGCTGTTCGAAGCGCTGCTGCGGCCAGGCGACGAGGGCCGCCTGCGCGCGGCGCTGGCAACGATGCTGCTCGGCGTCGATGCCGCCGGCATTGCGCGCATGGACGGCGACGGCGACTGGCGTCGCGATGTCCAGCTCAAGGCGCTGGCCTGGCGTGATCGCTGGCAGCGGCATGGTCCGCTGGCGCTGGTCGCCGACCTGTGTGCGGCGAACGCGGAGCGCCTGCTCGGCCTGGTCGACGGCGAGCGCCGGCTGACCAACCTGCTGCAGCTCGGCGAGGCGCTGCAGGACGCCGATCGCCGCGCGCTCGGCCTGCATGGGCTGGTCGACTGGCTGCGCAAATCCATCGCCGAGGCCGATCCGGACGACGAACAACAGTTGCTGCGACTGGAATCAGATGCGCGCCGGGTGCAGATCGTGACCCTGCACAAGAGCAAGGGGCTGGAGTATCCGCTGGTGTTCCTGCCGTTCGTCGGCATCGGCAAGGATGCGAGGGTCGGTCGTCATTGCGATGTGCCCGATGTCGACGGCCGCACCTTGCACTGGCATGCCGGCGGCGATGCGCATGCGCAGGCATGGCAAGACGCCTGCCAGACGTGGGAACTCGAACAGCGCGCCGAAGACGCGCGGCTGCTCTACGTCGGCCTGACCCGTGCGCAGCATGCGTTGTGGCTGGCGACCGGGCCGCTGTACCGCAACGATGAAACCGCGCTGGCACCGATGTTGACGGACCTGGCTGCGCTGCGACGCCACGCCGACATCGTGGTCGACGAAGGTGCCATTGCTTCCGCGCTGGTTCCGCTGCCGCAGGAAAACGCGGGCAAGGTTCCTGACGCTCGCGTTGTCGAGCGCGTGTTGTCGCGCGACTGGTGGGTGTACAGCTTCACCCAGCTCAGCAATGCCGACGCCGGTGATGTCGGCGCCGCCACGGCTGCCGTCTCCAGCGAACGCGGTGCGGCCGATGAGCCCGAGCCGTTGCCCGCGTCCGCTGACAGCCCGATCGATCGCCGCTTCAGCGGCAGTCGCTTCGGCAACGTGTTGCACGACGCGCTCGAGCATGTCGATTTCGCTATCTGGCGCGACTGGTGCGGCGACGTCGCTCCGGAGGGACAGGGTGCTGCACTGCACGCAGCCCTGCGTGCCGAAGGCTATGCCGACGCCGAGCTCGACGACGGCATCGCGGCGCTGACTCCGCTGGTCGGCCACACCCTGACCGTTGCCCTGCCCGAAGGCGGGCGCCTGTGCGACCTGTCCACGGACGCGCGCCGCGCCGAACTCGAGTTCCACTTCGCCCTGCAGCCAACGTCGGTCGATGCGCTGCTGGCGACGCTGCACGCGCATGGCGTGCTGCGCGAGCGCCAGGCGTTTGGCGCGCGGCGCCGGATCGAAGGGCTGATGACCGGCAAGATCGACCTGACCTATACCACCGGCGGCCGCTACTACCTGCTCGACTACAAGTCCAGCCGCCTGCCGGACTACGACAGTGACAGCCTCGCGCAGGCGATGGCGCACAGCGAGTACGACCTGCAGGCGCTGATCTACACCGTCGCGCTGCACCGCTGGCTGCGCTTCCGCCTTGGCGATGGCTACGACTACGCGCGTGATTTCGGCGGCGTGCGCTACCTGTTCTGTCGCGGCCTCGACGCTGGCGCCGACGATGCCCGCGGCATTCATGTCTGGACGCCGGCGGTCGAACTGGTCGCTGCGCTCGACGCACTGTTCGCCGGAGGCGGCGCATGAGCCTGCTCGATGACCTGCTGCGCAGCGGCGGCCTGCGCGCGCTCGACCACGCGCTGGCGCAGAGCCTGCGCCGGCTCGACATGTTCGATACCGGCGTGGCGACGCCCGATGAAGTGCTCGCCGCCGCCGCGCTGGCCTCGCTCGCGGTCAGCCACGGCCACGCCGGCTTCGATCTGGCGCGTCCGCAACTCTTGATCGACACCGCGATCGACTGGCCCGCGCCGCAGGACTGGTGTGATCTGCTGGTCGCCTCGCGCTGGGTCGGCACGCCGCAGGCCGACGCGGTCGCCGCGACCGACGCCCCGCTGGTGTTCGAGAACGGGCTGCTGTACCTGCGCCGTTACCGCGAATACGAACGTCGCCTCGCCGCCGGCCTGCAACGGATCGCAGCACACGCCCCGGCCGACACCGACATCGCTGCACTGGCGCCGCTATTCGTCGCATTGTTCCCGCAGGCGCACGACCAGGATGCACAGGCGCGCGCCGCTGCGCTGGCCTTGTTGCGTTCGCTGCTGCTGGTCACCGGCGGCCCCGGCACCGGCAAGACCACCACGATCGCGCGGCTGTTGCTGCTGCTGGTCGCGCAGACGCAACACACCGGAACGCGAGCGCCGCGGATCGCGCTGGCTGCGCCCACCGGACGTGCCGCCGAGCGCATGGCCGCAAGCCTGCGTGTCGCCACGGAGCGGTTGCGGACGACACCCGGGATCGATTCCGCGTTGTTCGATGCGCTGCCGCAGTCGGCGTCCACCCTGCACCGTCTGCTCGGCACCATTCCCGACAGTCCGTGCTTCCGTCATGACGCCGACAATCCGCTGCCGTTCGACGTGGTCGTGGTCGACGAAGCCTCGATGGTCGACCTGCCACTGATGTGCAAGCTGGTCGAGGCGGTCGCCGACGGTGCGCGGCTGGTGCTGCTCGGCGACCGCGACCAGCTGCCGTCGGTCGAGGCCGGCGACGTGCTCGCCGCGATCGTCGATGCCGCCGGTGACGACGACGGTGTGCCGCGTGGGTTCGCCGCGGATCTGGCGCCGCTGCTCGGTGCCGTTGCGATGTCGGATGCCGCGGCACCGGCACTGTCTGGCCATCGCGTGCACCTGCAGCACGGCTATCGCCAATCCAATGCACTCGAACTCGCGCCGCTCGCCGCTGCAGTGCGCGATGGCGATGCCGACCATGCGCTCGACTTGTTGCGCGGCGGCACGCTGGCCGGCGTGCACTTCCACGAAGGCCTGCACGATCCGCTCGCTGGACCAACCCGTGAGACGCTGCTGGCGCCATGGCGCGAATTTGCTTCCGCGCACGATCCAAAAACCGCACTCGCAATCGCCGCGCGCGTGCGATTGCTGACCGCGCTGCGCGACGGCCCGCAGGGCGCGATCGGACTCAACGCGCGGATCGAGGAAGCGCTCGCCGGCCCGCAGCGCGCCGCGTATTTCCACGGCCGCCTGCTGCTGGTCACCGAAAACAGCTACCGGCATGGCCTGTTCAATGGCGACATCGGCGTGTGCCTGCGCCCCGAAGGAAGTCCCCTTGGGGGGCGCGGCGACGACGGCGCGACCGTCGCCTGGTTCGCCGGCGGCAGCGATGGCGTGCGCGGTTTCCACCCGGCTGCGTTGCCGGCGCATACGGGCGCGTTCGCGATGACCGTGCACAAGGCACAGGGCTCGGAGTTCGATACGGTCTGGTTGCTGCTGCCGCGGCAGGATGCGCGCACGCTCTCGCGCGAACTCGTGTACACCGCGATGACACGCGCGCGGCATGCCCTGCATGTCTGCGCCGGCCCGACACAGTTGCGCGACGCACTTGCGCGACATGCGACGCGCATCTCGGGACTGGCCTGGCGTTTGCAGGCTGAATCGTTCAGCTCGAAGCCAAGCGCGCACTGAATCGTTTCCGCTGTGTGAGCGCCGCGGGCGGCCAGCATCACAAAGCCTCAACCGTCGGTTTCCTATCGTGTCTGCACTGACGCCGACCGCATGGTCTTGGCGCGGTCCCCCCGATTAGGAGAATGACAGATGAGCGACATCAAAAAGGATCACAGCCTGGGTGAAGGCACTGGCGCAATCGCGGGTGCGGTGACAGGCGCGGCCGTCGGCACGGCGGCAGGTCCGGTGGGCACCGTGGTCGGTGCGATCGCTGGCGGCGTGCTCGGCGCGAAGGCCGGTGGCTCGGTTGCAGAGGCCGTGAACCCGACCGAATACAACAGCCATTTCGAATCCAGCTACCGCACCGCGCCGTACTATTCGGCAGGCCGCGAGTGGTCGGACTACGAGCCGGCCTACAAGTACGGCTACGACACCTATGGCCAGTATCGCGGTCAGCGTTTCGAGGACGTCGAGCCGCAGCTTGCGCGCGACTGGGATTCCACCAAATCCAATTCGCGCCTGGCGTGGAACGAAGCCAAGGGTGCGGTCAAGGACGGCTGGCACCACATCGAACGCGCCATGCCGGGTGATGCCGATCGCGATGGGCGTTGAAGCCTGCCTATGCGCCATTGGCGCATAGGCTTCAACGCGCCCCGCGCTCCTGCACGGGGCCGGACCGATGAGGCGCGTTTGCGAACCATAGGTTCTCGCGCGCCGAAGAGCGCACTCGCGTCTAGCGAGGGCCGGATCGTTGAAGCCTGCTCATACGCCACTGGCGCATAGGCTTTACAGCGCGCTCCTGCGCGGGGCCGGGCGATGAGGCCCGCTTGTTACCAGCAAGGCGCGAATCGCTGAAGGCTACGGCGCCATAAGCGCCGGGCTGCACTATCTCTCTCTTGGCGGGCCGCACAACGGCCCGCTTTTTTTGCGCGCGGCAGCGCGGGACAGCTTCACTACTTGTGAACGTGTCCGGCCGTAGCGTCGAAACCCCTTCATCAGGAAATGCGCCATGAGCTTGCTGAAGAAGGACCATATCCTCGGCGCCGGAACGGCCGCGGCTGCGGGCGGCGCCGCCGGTGCTGCACTCGGTGCGGTGGTCGCCGGGCCCGCCGGTTTGGCGCTCGGCGCTGCGGCAGGCGCGGTGATCGGTGCGGTGGTGGGCGACAAGGCTTCCGAGGCTGCCGACAAGCGCCGCGACCTTGGCCATTTCGAGCAGATCTTCCGCACCATGCCGTACTACCTCGACGGCCACGACTGGACCGACTACGCACCCGCCTATCGTTACGGGCTCAACACGTACGCCGATCACAGCGGGCAGTCGCTGGCAGCCGTGGAGTCGCAACTGCAGGGCGGCTGGGAGTCTGCGGCGCGCTTTGGTTCGCGGCTGTCCTGGTCGCAGGCACGGCCGGCGATCGAGCACGCCTGGCGCTCGCTCGATGATGCCGTGCATCCGGGCAACCCGCACGTCGGCGACCGCGATCACTGAATTCCGCCGCGTGGCGGCGGCTTGACACATGCACAAGCGACGCGTCCGCGGCGCGGTGCAGTAGCATGCCCGCCCGACCCTTTGATCCGGACCCACTCATGAGCGACGCCCGCACGCCCTCGTCCAGCATGCCCTCGTCCAGCGCGCCCGCGGTCACCCGTGAAGCCGCCGAAGACGCCGTGCGCACCTTGCTGCGCTGGTCCGGTGAGGATCCCACGCGCGAAGGCCTGCTCGACACGCCCAAGCGCGTGGCCAAGGCGTACCTCGACTGGTTCAGCGGCTACAAGCTCGATCCCGACGACTATCTCGCACGGACCTTCAAGGAAGTCTGCGGCTACGACGAGATGATCGTGTTGCGCGACATCGAGTTCGAGAGCCATTGCGAGCACCACATGGCCCCGATCATCGGCAAGGCGCACATCGGTTACCTGCCCAACGACAAGGTGGTCGGCATCAGCAAGCTCGCGCGCGTGGTCGACGCCTACGCGCGTCGCTTCCAGGTGCAGGAGAAGATGACCGCGCAGATCGCCGACTGCATCGAGCGCGTGCTGCAGCCGCGTGGCGTCGGGGTGGTGGTCGAAGGCGCGCACGAGTGCATGACCACGCGCGGCGTGCACAAGCGCGGCGTCAGCATGATCACCTCGAAGATGCTCGGCAGTTTCCGCGAGGACGCGCGCACTCGCGCCGAGTTCCTGCGGTTCATCGATGTCGGTCCCGGGCGATGAGTGCGCTCGCTCGCCTGCGGCCAGTACACGTAGAGGCCATCACGTCGGCGTAGCAAGGGCTCCGTATGCTGGTCGCAGGTCTGTATCGCACCCGCCCACGTCATGCGTCTCGCCATCGCCCCAGCCGCGTCGGTCTCGCCCGCTCCTGCAAATCTCGCGACGCGGTATCGTTGCGTACGCGCGCGCAGCGTGGCGCTGGCCGCGCCGCTGTCGGCCGAGGACGCGATGGTGCAGAGCATGCCCGACGCCAGCCCGGCGAAATGGCACTTGGCGCACACCGGCTGGTTCTTCGAGCAGTTCGTGCTCGGCGCGCAGCCGGGCTGCCGCGCCATCGATGCCGATTGGGCCTACCT
This sequence comes from Luteimonas sp., assembly GCA_035543275.1. Taxonomy (GTDB): domain Bacteria; phylum Pseudomonadota; class Gammaproteobacteria; order Xanthomonadales; family Xanthomonadaceae; genus Cognatiluteimonas. Next base: position 14,514 of record DASZZT010000016.1, read on the forward strand.
GTTCAACAGTTACTACCAGAGCGTCGGGCCGATGCACGCGCGGCCGCAGCGCGGCTTGCTGTCGCGGCCGACGCTGGCGCAGGTGCTGGAGTATCGCGCGCAGGTCGATGCACGCATCGTGCGCGGACTCGAGCGCGGCGATTTCGACCGCGAAGTGCAACAGCGCATCGTGCTCGGCCTGCAGCACGAGCAGCAGCACCAGGAACTGCTGCTGACCGACATCAAGCATGCGTTCTGGTGCAACCCGCTGCGCCCGGCGTATCGCGATGATCTTGCGGTCGGTCATCTTGCGGACAGCCATGGTGATGTGCCGCCGCTGCGCTGGATCGCGGGCGCCGAAGGTGTGGTCGAGATCGGCGCGCCACGGTGGCCGGATGATACCGACAGCTTTGCGTTCGACAGCGAATCGCCGCGCCATCGCGTGCTGCTGCAGCCGCATTCGCTGGCCAGCCGTCCGGTCAGCAACGATGACTACCGCACCTTCATCGACGATGGCGGCTATCGCACGCCGACGCTGTGGCTGAGCGCGGGCTGGGTCCGGGTACAGGAAGGAAACTGGCAACGCCCGCTGTACTGGGCCGACGACGGCGCGCGCGAATTCACCCTCGGTGGCATGCGCGAAATCGATCCGGATGCGCCGGTATGTCACCTGAGCTACTACGAAGCCGATGCGTTCGCGCGCTGGGCCGGCGCACGGCTGCCGACCGAAGCCGAGTGGGAAGTGGCTGCTGCCTCGCAACCGATCGCCGGCAACTTCATCGAGCACGACGCCTTGCATCCCGAATCTTGTCATCCCGCTCGGGATGACAACCATACGTTGCTGCAGATGTTCGGCGACGTCTGGGAATGGACCGCCAGCGCGTACAGCCCGTATCCGGGGTTCCGTGTGATGGCCGGCGCGCTCGGCGAATACAACGGCAAGTTCATGTGCGGGCAGCAGGTGCTGCGCGGCGGCAGCTGCGCGACCCCGGCCGATCACGCACGCGCCAGTTACCGCAACTTCTTCTATCCGCCGGACCGCTGGCAGTTCTCCGGATTGCGGCTGGCCAGGGACGCCACATGAGCCTCGCGCAGCTTCAATCCGGCATGCGGCAATCCGCCATGCCACTGCCCGACCTGCGCCCGACGCCCGACGACATCGTCGGCGATGTGCTCGCCGGCCTGTCCGCCACCCCGAAACGGTTGCCGTCGAAGTACTTTTACGACGCGCGCGGCTCGAAACTGTTCGAGGACATCACCCGCCAGCCCGAGTACTACCTGACCCGGGTCGAGCTGGACCTGCTCGACGCCACCATGCCCGCGATCGCAACTGCAGTGGGCGCGCACGCGCATGTGGTCGAGTACGGCAGCGGCAGCGGTCGCAAGACCATGCGCCTGCTCGAAAGCCTCGACGATCCAGTCGCCTACACCCCGATCGAGATCTCGCGCACCGCGCTGGTGACCAGTGTCGAACGCCTGGCCGAGGCGTTTCCGCAGATCGAGATGCTGCCGGTGTGCGCCGATTTCACCCAGCCGGTGCCGCTGCCCGAACCCGAACGCGAGCCGCAGCACACGCTGGTGTTCTTTCCCGGCTCCACGCTCGGCAACTTCACCAACGACGACGCCGTCGGCCTGCTGCGCTCGATGCGCGAGACCATGGGTCCACGCGGCCAGGCGCTGATCGGCATCGACCTGGACAAGGACAGCGCGGTGATCGAGGCCGCCTACAACGACGCCGCCGGCGTCACCGCCGCGTTCACCCTCAACCTGTTGGCGCGGCTGAACCGCGAGATCGGCAGCGACTTCGACCTCGACGGCTTCCGCCACCGCGCGGTCTATGCGCGCGAGCGCGGCCGCATCGAGACCCATCTGATCAGCCAGCGCGCACAGACCGTCACCGTCGCTGGCCGCGGCTTCGAGTTCGCGGCCGGCGAGGCGATGCAGGTCGAGTACAGCTACAAATACAGCGACGCGGGCTTCGCCGGGCTGGCCGCGCGCGCCGGCCTGCAGGTGGCCGCGCGCTGGAACGACCCGCGCGACTGGTTCGGACTGCGCCTGCTGGCACCGGCCTGAGCGTCCATGTCGCGCGATCCGCAACTGCTCGATTGCCTGATCGTCGGCGCCGGCCCGGCCGGCCATGCGGCGATCGCCGCGACCGCCATCCACAACCGGCTGCCGAACAATTTCCGTTAGGAATGACCCGCGAGGAATGACTGCGCAGGCCATTGCCCGCTACATCCAGCGGCGCCAGCGAGCCAGCCCGATCGCCACGATCACGATCGCGACCATCCCGGCAATCGCGCTCCAGAATCCGCGGCCGCCACTGGTGAAAAATGGCGCCGGAAAATTCATCCCCAGCGCGCCCGCCAGCACCGCCAGCGAGCCGAGCAGCACGGTGAAGAACGTCAGCACCCGCACCGTATCGTTGGTGCGCTGGGCGGTGCGCGTGGCGAACAACTCGAAGCTGCCGACCACCAGATCGCGGGTGTTCTCGACCGCGTCCATGGCCCGGTCGAAGCGCTGTTCCAGCGCGCGGAAATGCTTGTTCGCTGCGCCATCGGCATCCGGCCGGAAGTCCGGGCGCGCCAGGGCACCAAACACATGCCGATGCGGCGCCAGCATGCGCCGCAGGCGCGAGGCGCCGCGCCGCAACTGCGCCAGCTCGGGCAGGCATTCGTGATGCACCTTGCTCGTCAGCACGGCGACTTCGAGCCGGTCGACCGCGGCCTCGAAGTCCGAGACCGCATGCAGATAACTGTCTACCTGCCAGTCCAGCAGCGAGGCGGTAAAGCTTTCCGCGCTCAGCATGCCGAGCTGGGTCTGGGCGCGTTCGCGCGTGCGCAACTGTTCGAGGAATTCCAGCGGCCCGCGATGCAGGCTGACCACGAAGTTGTGGCCGCACACGATCGCCAGCCCGCGGCCGACGAAACGCAGCTGGCCCGCGTGCTCGATGGCGACCACCTGCGCCAGGAACCAGTCGCCGCAGTTCTGCAATTGCGGCCGACCATCCAGCTGGCGCAGCAGCTGGGCGGCCTGGTCACCGAGTTCGAGTCGCTGCGCCAGCCGCACCAGTGCGTCGTCCGCGCCGTGCTCCTCGTCATCCTCGACATCGATCCACAGCAACTGGCGTTCCGTCAGCCCGCCGCGATCGATCGCAGCCTCTTCGAGCGCGCGGTCGTTGCCATCGGCATCGAACAGCATCACCCGCAACCGCGCCGGCGCAGCCGCGGTGCGCGCGGCCGCGTCGGCTGCCGCCGCGGTCGTGCTCAGGTTCGCTGGGGACTCTTGCATCGGCTTGGGACGCAACAAAGGCGCATGAGTGGGGCCACAGGTGGAAGCCGCATCTTCCCGCGCCCGTGCGAAATCCGGGTGAATCGTTGCGCGGCGTTGACAGCACTATCGGAATGCTCGCACTTATGGCCCACGATGCCGCGTATTCATCCGACCCGTCCGACCTCGCCACGCAAGTCGCGGCTGACGCCGGATTGCGCCACGTCAGCGACCTGGAGCCGGGCATCGCACGTCGCCGCGTCGGCACCGGATTCAGCTATCGCCTGCCGAATGGGCGCCCGCTGCGCGATCGCGCCACCCTCGAGCGCATCCGCATGCTGGCGATCCCGCCGGCCTACACCGAGGTCTGGATCTGCATCCACGCGCACGGCCATCTGCAGGCCACCGGACGCGATGCGCGCCGACGCAAGCAATACCGCTACCACCGGCAATGGAATGCGACGCGCGGCGAAGGCAAGTTCGATCGCGTGGTCGCTTTCGGCGCGAGCCTGCCGCGATTGCGACGGCGCCTGCGCCGCGACCTGGCGATGCCCGGCTTCCCGCGCGACAAGGTGCTCGCGATCGTGGTCGCGGTGCTGGCCGATACGCTGGTGCGGGTCGGCAACAGCGAGTACGCGCGCAGCAACAAGTCCTACGGATTGACCACCCTGCGCAACCGGCATGTGGCGTTCGTCAGTGGCGGCCGCGCGCGCTTCCGCTTTCGCGGCAAGGGCGGGCTGGAACACGACATCGAGCTCGACGACATGCGCCTGACCCGACTGATTCGTCATTGCCAGCAACTGCCCGGGCAGGCGCTGTTCCAGTATCGCGATGACGATGGCACGGTGCAGCCAGTGGATTCCGGGCAGGTCAACGACTACCTGCGCGAAGCGATGGGTGAGGCCTTCACCGCCAAGGATTTCCGCACATGGGGTGGCACGCTGGACGCATTCCGACGCTTCGCGCGCACCACCTTGCCGTACCGGGCCGACCGGGCGCCGCCCAGCGAACGCGCCCTGTCGGCGTTGCAGAACGCGGTCATCAAGGAAGTGGCGCAGGCGCTGGGCAACACGCCTGCGGTCTGCCGCAAGGCGTACATCGATCCTGCGGTGTTCGCCGGCTGGCGCGATGGCAGCCTGCAGCGCGCCGCCGCAACCGCCAAGGGTGAGCGCCAGTGGGAGCAGGCCGCGCTGCGGTTCCTGCGCCGCGCGCCCCGCGCGGCCGCCCGTGGTGCCCGGGTGCGTTCTGTCTGACAGGCTCCTCCCGTAGCACCCCGCCATGAAAGAGCTGCGCGATCTATTGCTTGACTGCCGCAGCGCGTTGCGGCGCGCCGACCGCGGTTTCGACGACAGCCCGCTGCGCGCGCGTCTGGACCACACCATCATCGGCATGAGCCAGGCGAGCCCCGAACCCGAGGACGACGCCGTCGAGCCCCAGACCTTCTCAGCCCAGCAGGTCGCCTACGCCTGGCAGCAGGCGGCTCGCGAGCTGCATTTCACCCATCCGGCGCTGTACGCCGAACTGGGCAAGCAGGTGCGCGAGCGCCTGCAGGCCGACGAGCTGCTCGATCCGGGTGTGGAAATCGTGCAGGTGCAGGCGCAGCTGCGCGCTGCCGAGGCCGTGCACGAAGGCAGCCGCGCCGAACTCACCGCGCTGCACGCGATACTTGCCAACGCGGTCTTGCTGGAAGGGACGGACGCCGTTGGCAGCGACGCAGACTGCGCGCAGCGACGCCTGCGCCTGTTGCTGAACGCGGCCACGCACGGCGGCGCGTTGCCCCGGCCACGGCCGGAAGATCCCGACGCGATCGAACCCACACGCGAGGAATTGCAACTGGTCAGCCGCGGGCAACGCGAGTTCAGCCAAGAGGAGCGCGAATGGTGCATCGGCGAGGCGGTGGTCCGCAGCCATTTCGAGTGCGATCCGGCGCAATTGCTGGCCGCAGGCGACCAGGCCTTGGCAACACTGATCCTCGGTGACGGCAAATTGGTTGCGTAAGCCCGGCCCGGTTTTCACCACGCCCCACGGTGACGTCGCGGACACTGGCCGCTCCGATCCCAGCAAGAGACTTGCCATGGCCCGATGCGACGTCTGCGGCAACGATTACGACAAGGCCTTCACCGTCACCACGGCGAACGGCTCCGGCACCTTCGATTCGTTCGAGTGCGCGATCCACGCACTGGCGCCCACCTGCGCGCACTGCAAGTGCAAGATCATCGGCCACGGCGCCGAACACGCCGGCACCTTCTATTGCTGCGCGCACTGCGCCAAGCAGGCCGGGGTGCTGGGGATCGATGATCGCGTGTGACGCCGACCGCAAGAATGCTCCCGTAGGAGCACCCTCACTGTAGGAGCGTCTTGCAGCCGCGAGCTCCTGCTACAGATGGAGGATCACCCACAGCGCGCATTGGTGATCACGTTGTTGCCGTCCACATCCAGGTTCAAGCGGCTGTAGTGGTATTCCATGGTCACCATCTGCCCGGGCTTGAGCGTGCGCACGCGTTCGGCGCCGGCATCGATCCGTGCCTGCTCGACCACGTCCGCGGTCGCAGTCTTGCCGATCGCACCGCGCGCCGCCGCGGCATCGCACTTCTGATCGGGTTCACTCGCGCCCGGCTC
>DASZZT010000017.1:0-33056 GCA_035543275.1 Luteimonas sp.
CAAAATCGACTATATTAACCCCCACGCAACCTCGACGCCCATCGGTGATAAAAAAGAAATTGAAGCCGTGCGTGAAGTGTTTGGAAAAGACATTCCAGCGATTTCAGCCACCAAATCCTTGACGGGTCATTCCCTTGGAGCGGTCGGAGCACAGGAAGCCATCTATTCAATCCTCATGATGCAAAACAACTTCATCTGCGAAAGTGCAAACATCGATGAGATTGATCCAGAGTTTGCTGACATTCCAATTCAGCGCGCCCGCAAAGATAATGCAAAGATAGATGTGGTGATGTCCAACAGCTTCGGCTTTGGCGGCACCAACGGCACGCTGGTGTTCCGGCGCCTGGACGACTGATCGCGCCAGTTCGCGCGCACGCTGTGGCGCGGAGTGCCCGCGCCACCGATGGGACGGATATCAACTGTCCAGATGCGCACTGGCGTATGCCACTGGCCGCAACTGTTCGGCAAACCCGTGGTTGACGTCGCGATGCTCGGCCTCGTCGGCGCGCACCGCCAGCACCACTTCGCGCAGCCGCGCATTGGCCGGCAGCTGCCAGTAGTCCAGCGCGATCTGCGGCGCCGGCACGTTTGCGACGCGACCGCTGTCAATCTCTTCCAGGTACTGGGTGTAGCTGAAGATCGCCTGCTCCTCGAAGTAGCCGACCAGCCGGTGCGCGGTGCGCGGGGACAGGATGTAAAGCAGCAGAAAGAAGGTGAAAAATCCCGCCTGTGCAATCAATACCAGCATGCGTTCCAGCCAGTTCGGGCGTGCGATCTGGATGAAGGTCATCAGGTGCATGCGCTCGTTTTCGGCCTCGTCCATCAGGGTGCGGATCCAGCCTTCGTCGCTGCGCATCCAGCGCAGGCAGCGCAGATGGATCAGCGCGGCGCCGACCATGCCCGGCACTGCTGCGACCGTTTCCAGCACGATCGCGCGGTTGCCGTAGCGCTTGGCGAAGAAGGTGTCGGCGAGGAAGCGCAGGCCACGGGTGATCGCGAGCGCAGTGCGGTCGGACCAGTCGCAGGTGGCGTGGTGACTGTCGAGGACGAGAGGGACTTGGATGGGGGCACGCGGTGTCATGTCGGTTTCTCCTGGGATTGCGCGGGCGCACATCGCTGGCGCGTCCCGCGGTGGCGGCCGGTGCGCGTTGCGCCAAAGCCATCCGCATGCGTACGTTAGTGCCCGCATGGCGTGCGGCCCATGACCTGCGTCAAGTCGGGCTCAGGTTGCACTCAAGCGAACCAGCGCAGCAGCCACCCGAGCGGGTGGTGGGCGCGGGCGATGCCGATGACCGCGATGAACACCAGCAACGCCGCGAAATAGCAGGTCGCGCGCACGCGCGGTGTACGTCCACGTCGTAACGCGAACACTCCCAGCACCACGTATATGACCACCAGGATCAACTTCACTGTCAGCCAGTGATTGGCGAACATCGCCGCAGGCAGGACGGTCAGCAGCATCAGCGCCGCGGTCAGCAGCACGGTGTCGATGGTGTAACTGAGGTAGCGCACGACCGCAGCCTGCGGCCAGCGCGCACCGGCAAGCACGCCGATGCCGCGCAACGCGAACAGGCTGCCGCTCAGGATGATGGCGAGGATGTGGATGCCGCGGATCTGCCCATAGAACTCGATCATCGTTTCAACCGGGCTTGCCGTCGACGCGCGGCGACAGATAGATGCCCAGCGAACGCAGCACCCACGGCGCGAACGCGAGCAGCCAGCCGACCGCGGTCACCGCCTGCCAGGCCATGGAATCGGGCACGAGTTCGGCAACGATGCGGGTCACGCACACGAGCTGGATCGTGACGAATGCGAAACCGGCGACGCGCCCGAGTTGCAGCGGGCGCCCGGCATGGCCTTGTGTCACCCGCGTCACCATCGCCACCAGCAAGCTGCCGAAGAAGCCGACGAACAGCGCATGCGCCGGCCCGCGACCGAGCATGGATTCGCCGGTGAGCGCGTACCAGATGCTCTGTCCTGAATACAGCGCCAGCGCGACCGGCAGCCAGGCGTAGCCGAGGAACAGCACCCGCAGCAGTGCCGGCGCCTTGCCATGTGGCCAGTTGCGCCACAACCAATAGCCGCTCAGCGCCAGCAGCGGCAGGTCGGCCAGCCACAGCCACGCAGAGCCGTGCACCAACTCCAGCCCGAGGTGCAGGAGCGCCAGCGGCCAGAACGCGCCCAGCACCCACAGCGGCCGCCAAGGGCGATACCCGGCGACGACATTGCCGGCGAAGAACGGGAACATCCGATGCGCGACGGTGAAGAACACCGGCAGCAGCAGGCCGAAGCTGCCGAATTTGATGGCGGCGAACATCAGCCGCGCATCCGGCACGTGCAGGAACGCCGCATACAATGCCAGTCCGCACAAGCCGAGCGTCATCGCTGCCGCGCACGACACCGCATGCCAGTTCTTGCCGCCATCCTGCCACAGCAAGCGCAGCAGAAAGAACAGCCCGGTCGCCCAGCCAGCCAGCGTCAGCACGGCACCGATATGCAGCAGTTGCACCGGACCGAGCGCGCCGAGCAGGGTCAGCAGTTGCCCACCGAACAGGCCCAGCCCGACCGGAAGGTAATGCCGGCGCGAGAGTTCGGTCAGGCCCATCCAGCGCGGGAATACCGTCAGCAGGAAGCCGAACATGAAAGGCGCCAGCACCTGGTACTGCATCACGATCGCGTGCAGCCAGCCGCCATAGACCTGCGGTTGCGGCAGTCCGATCACGTGCCAGCGTGCATCGATCAGCCACAACGCCCACCACAGCATCGCCAGCAGCACGTTGCAGGCACCGACGAAGAACAGCAGCCGGTGCGGTGCATTGGCGAGCAGTTGCGGGGACAGGCCTTGCGTTGGAAAAGAAGTTGTCGTGTGCATGCCGTCAGTGTGTCGCGATGCAGCGGCAGTCGCCTTGATCCAGGTCAGACGGCACCGGACGGGACATCACCAAACACGAGTCACCAGGAAAAAGGACCCTTTCGGGTCCTCTTTCACTCGTCGCGATTGCAGGCCTAGTTGTTGTCGACCGCGCAGCCAGTGGCGGCGACGCCGGTCAGCGTTACTGCATTAATGGCCAGGGCCCGGCCGACGAAGGTGCCGCCGGTAAGAGTGATCGCCTTACCGGCGAGAATGTTTCCCTTGAAGTTCGACGTGGTCATGGTCGCGGCGCCGGTCGCCCCCCCCAAATGCCGGGACCAGGGAGGACGGTATCAATGCCTCCCTGGTCCCGGAAATGGCGCTGTTTAAGGCCTCATGGGGCAGGCTGGGTGACAGCGTTCATTTGCAGGGTAACGGCAGTCTGGGCCAGTAATCTGCCTTGCACCGATGCGCCAGTTTTCACAGCGACGTTGGTTTTAGCCAGCACGATTCCCTCAAAGTGTGCGGTCGTCCCAATAGCCACACCGCCGGCGACCTGCCAGAAAATGTTCTTGGCTTGTGCGCCTCCGGTCAGGGTCACCCTCGTCGCACTGGCCTGAACCAACGTTCCGGCGATCTGGAAGATAAAGACATCATTCGGGCCGCCCGTGAGCGTCACATCTGTTGAGATCATGACCCCAGTACCCCACTTGTAGAGGCCAGGGCTGAGTGTCAGTCCGCCAATCTCGCCAGCGCCCACTTCAGTAAAATCGGGCGATGAGCGTCCTTGAGCATCGAGGTACGCCAGTTCCATGTCGAGGACAGCCAAGGTCAGGAATGGGGCGGCATTCACCGTGCACGGAAGGGGACCTGCCGCATCGACTGAGAAAATCATTCCTGACACTTCTGTACACGTCACCAGAATGGCAGCGCCGGTGATTGGACTGGATCCTACATTTCCCGTCACTGCAGATGCATAAACGTTTGTCACTCCAGTTTTTGACAGAATTGCGAAAGTACCCGCGGTTCCAAGGTCAATTGGTGCCTGGCCGGCGATTGCGGCGGATGAAGTGCCGAACGCAGCTGCGGCCAGCATTATTGCCATCGACAGATTTCGCATTTTAAAAGCGCTTTTCGCTGGTTTCATTAATATTTCCTTTTTGTAAAGCGATTCAGCAGGACAAGCAAATATGCGGGCATTGCCCCGATGCATTGCATCGGGCGCCCGGCGTCGGGATCCTTGCGTGGCGATAGCGAAGGTGCGAGCTGTTTTCCGCGGCCAAAATTGGATCACCGGCGGTGATCCCCTCTATCGACGAGGTCAAGAGTAACGATTGCCTTGGGCGCTTTCTTAACGTGTCGTCACGGCTGGCGGGAAACGCCACTTGACAAGCCCAGGAAACACGGTCTGGAGAAGAGAAAAACGGGGCGGCACCTGGCCGCCCCGTTTCTGCGATCGGACGCTGGATCAGCGGCGCGTGGTTTCCGTCACGCCCGGCAGTACCGGCTCACGCGTCGGCGCGATCCACAACCGCAGCACGAACCACGCCAGCGCCAGCGCACCGACGCTGAAGATCATGTCGCCCGGCACGCGCATCCAGATCAGCAGCTCGACGATCGGCTGCTGCATGAACTCGGCCGAGCGCGCATAGGCATAGCCGTGCTCGATCGCCGCCAGCAGCTGCATCGTGCCCAGCGGCAGCAGCGTCAGCAGCGCCATCATCCCCAGGCCGATGTTCAGGCACCAGAACGAGACGCTCAACAGCTTCGTGTTCCACACCATCTGCCCGCGCAACCCGCGCAGGCAGAACAGCACCAGCGCGATGCCGAGCATGCCGTACACACCGAACAGCGCGAGATGGCCGTGCAGCGGAGTCAGATTCAGGCCCTGCATGTAGTACAGCGACAGCGGTGGATTGATCAGGAATCCGAACAAGCCGGCGCCGACCAGGTTCCAGAACGAGACCGCGATGAAGAACTTGATCGGCCAACGGTACCGCGCCATCCACGGCGTGGACTGCCCGACCTTCCAAGTGTGGTAGGCCTCGAAGCCGATATAGGCCAGCGGCACCACTTCCAGCGCGCTGAAGCTCGCGCCGAGCGCGACGATCGCGATCGGCGTGCCGACGAAGTAGAGATGATGCAGGGTGCCGAGTACGCCACCGGCCATGAACACGATCGTCGCGAACAGCACCGCGACCGTCGCCGTCGACGTCTTGATCAGCCCCAGGCGCGTGAAGATCAGCGCCATCACTGCGGTCGCGAACACCTCGAAGAAGCCCTCGACCCACAGGTGCACCAGCCACCAGCGCCAGTACTCCACCTCGGAAATGTGGGTGTGCTCGTTCCACATCAGGCCGGCGCCGTAGAACAGGCCGATCGCCGCGGTCGACAGGAACAGCAGGGCGATGATCGACTTGGATTCGCTCGCCGGGCCGCGCAGCACCGGCCACAGCGCCCGGCCGACCAGCGTCACCCACAACAGCAGGCCGATGAACAGGAACCACTGCCAGAAGCGGCCGATGTCGGCGTATTCCCAGCCCTGGTGACCGAACCAGAAGTTGTGCTCGAGCCCAAGCTTCTGCATCACTGCGAACCACTGGCCGGTGAACGCACCGACCACGATCACCACCAGGCAGGCGAGCAGGACGTTGACGCCCAGCCGCTGGAATCGCGGCTCGTGCCCCGACAGTGCCGGCGCGATGTACAGGCCGGTGCCGAGCCACGCGGTTGCGATCCACAGCACCGCCAGTTGCGTGTGCCAGGTGCGCGAGAGCGAGTAGGGCAGGTACTGCGACAGCTCGAAGCCGTAAGCGACCTGGCCTTCGACCTGGTAGTGGGCGGTGATCGCGCCGAGCAGGATCTGCGCAAGGAACAGCGCCAGCACGACCCAGAAGTACTTTGCGGTCGCGCGCATCGACGGCGTGATCCGCAGCGTTGCGAACGGGTCCGTCGCCGGGATCACATGCGGCTCCTCGCCGCGGCCGTGGGTGACCGCATGGTGCCAGCCCAGGACCGCGATGCCGGCGATCAGGAACAGCACGCTGAAGGCCGACCACACCCACATCGCCGGCGGCGGCGTGTTGCCGATCAGCGGTTCGCTCGGCCAGTTGTTGGTGTAGGTGACCTTTTTGCTGGTCACGCCGCTCTTGTCGGGCGCGATGGTGTCGCCGGTCGTGCCCGGGCGCTCGGTGGTCGCGGCCCATGCTGTCCACCAGAAGAACGCGGTCAGTGCGCGCCGGTGTTCGGCGGTGTCGACCGTGTCCTGCTTCATCGCATAGGCTTCGCGCAGTTGCGCGGTCGCCGGATCGTTGCCGAACAGGCTCTCGTAGTGTGCGGCGACGTTGGACAGCGCGGCGGTGCGGTCCTGCGTCAGTGTGATCGTCCTGGTCGCGGGGTCGTAGGTATTGGCCCGCATCATCTCCTGCAGGCGACCGCGCAGCGCGGCCTGTTCTTCGGCAGCAAGCCCGGCGTAGGTCGCCATGCCACCGTCGCGGCGCGCCCAGATGTCGAGCACGTCGGTGGCCTCGCGGTGCAGCCAGTCGGCGCTCCAGTCGGGCGCGACATAGCCGCCGTGGCCCCAGATCGAACCGAGCTGCATGCCACCGATCGACTGCCAGACCTGGCGGCCTTCCTCGATGTCAGCCTTGGTGTAGATGACGCTGCCGTCCTCGGAGAGGACTTTCTCCGGCATCGGCGGCGCAGCACGGAAGATCTCGCCGCCTGCCCACAGCAGCACGGCGAACGAAGCGATGAGCAAGGCGGCCAGGGCCAGCCACAGCTTTCGGGTATTGCTCATGATGATCTCCAGTTTGGATGGCGCATGTTCGTCCGCGCCCGGATGCGTCGCCATGATTCAGATCAAGTACCGCGGATGGGCAGCTGGAGCTTGCCGCCACGGCTGAGTCCATCGCCGTAAACAATGCCAGATGGGCATTGACTCAATGGTGCAGGACGGGCTCTGCCAATATTTCAAGACGATCGCGGCCGACCAGTTCCAGTTCGCGCCGGTCGACCATGATCAATCCCTCATCCTGGAAGCGCTTGAGCACCCGGCTGACGGTTTCCGGTGCCAGTCGCAGATAGTTGGCAATGTCGGTGCGCGCCATGGTCAGCTGGAAGCGGTTCGGCGAGAAGCCGCGCGCGGCGAGCCGGCGCGACAGTCCGATCAGGAACGCCGCCATGCGTTCGTCGGCCGACCAGTCGCCGGCCAGCAGCGCGGCGCTGCCGATATCGCGGCTGAGCAGCCGGAACAGATGCTGTTGCAGTCCCGGCAAGCGCGCGGCCAGCAGCGAGATCTTCGGGAACGAGAACCGGCACAGCATCACCGTGTCCAGCGCCACCGCGTTGCAGGGATAGTGCTCGCCGTCGATGGCGTTGAGCCCGATCACCTCGCCCGGCAAATGGAAACCCAGGACATGTTCGCGGCCTTCCCGATCCACCGTGTAGGTCTTGACCGTGCCGGCGCGCACTGCAGCGATCGCCTCGAACGGATCGCCTTCGCGGAACAGATGGTCTCCGGCATGCAATGGCCCGACGTGCTCGACCAGCACGTGCAAATCCATCAGCGCGCTCTTGTCCATGCCCTCCGACAGGCACGCCTGCGAGAACGCACAGGTGCTGCAGAATCGCAGCGCATCGCCATCGTCGGCGAGGATGTGACGTTCAGTCCGCGGGAACGCGGTATCGCTCACGCCGGCCGCTCAGCGGCGGTCAGATCGCGCGCGAGAAGTGGGGCAGGGCCGGGGCGATGGTCGCCGGTTTGTCGAGGTATCGATCGAAGCACATCGCGATATTACGCAACAGCAGTCGGCCGCGGGGAGTTACCGTGATCCGGCCCGGCTCGAACCGCACCAGCCCGTCCGCTTCAAACGGCTGCAACTGGATCAGCGAATCGGCGAAATATTCCTGGAAATCGATGTCGTAGCGGCGTTCGAGCGCGGCCACCGGCACTTCGGCCTGGCACATCAGCTGCTGGATCAGGTCCGCGCGCAGCCGGTCGTCCTCGTCCAGCCGCATGCCGCGGCACACCGGCAGGCGGCCATCGTCGATCGCGATCTGCCAGCTCGGCAGGTCGCGCGGGTTCTGGCTGAAGCTGTCGCCGATGTGGCTGATCGCGCCGACGCCCAGGCCGACCAGGTCGCTGTCGGCGTGCGTGGTGTAGCCCATGAAGTTGCGATGCAGGCTGCCGCGCTCCTGCGCGCGCGCAAGTTCGTCGTCGGGCAGCGCGAAATGGTCCATGCCGATATAAACGTAGCCCGCGCCGGTGAGCTTCTCGATGGCCAACTGCAGCAGGCCGAGCTTGGTCGCGGCATCGGGCAGGTCGGCGGCATCGATCTGGCGCTGCGCCTTGAACAGTTCCGGCAAATGCGCGTAGCTGTAGACGGCGAGGCGATCCGGGCGCATGTCGATCACGGTGTCGAGCGTGCGGGTGAAACCGGCTGCGTTCTGTTTCGGCAGCCCGTAGATCAGGTCGATGTTGACCGAACGGAAGCCATGCGCGCGGCAGGCGTCGACCACCGCGCGCGTTTCCTCGACGCTCTGGATGCGGTTGACCGCGGCCTGCACCAGCGGGTCGAAATCCTGTACGCCGAGGCTGGCGCGATTGAATCCGATCGTTGCCAGTTCGGCGATCTCGTCCGGCGAAATGAAGCGTGGATCGAGTTCGATCGAGATGTCGCGCCCGGCCGAATCGCTGAAATGAAAATGCCGGCGCAATGAGTCCATGAGCTCGCGTAACTGCGCCGGCGAAAGAAAGTTTGGGGTGCCGCCGCCGAAGTGGCACTGGATCACCTCGCGGTCGCGGTCGAACAGCGCCGCCATCAGCCCGATCTCGCGATACAGGCGCGCGAGATAGGTCTCGGCGCGGGCTTTGTCGCGGGTGATGATGCGGTTGCAGCCGCAGTAGAAGCACGGGCTCATGCAGAACGGCACGTGCACGTACAGCGACAGCCGCTGCGGGATCGGATCGCCGTTGCTGGCGAGTGCCGCTTCGCTCAGCTGCGCTTCGCCGAAGCCGGCGGAGAACTGCGGCGCCGTGGGATAGGAGGTATAGCGCGGGCCGGCCCGGTCGTAGCGGCGCAACAGGTCAGGATCGAAGAGGGCATTGGCTCGCATGGGCCACAGCGTATGCGGCCCGTCGGGAGATCGCCTTGATCGAGGTCAACCGCGGTCCGGATCGGCCTGGCCGGTACGCGATCGAATACGCGACGTTCGTGTCGCCGGAGAATTTCCGCGCAAGCAGCGCGGGCGCGGAACAGCCGACAATGATTCGAGGTTGGGTGTCGGGGCCGCAAGCGATATGGCGCAGCAGGCGGCGGCGAGGGAGCCGATGATCTGCGGGCAGAAGCGCGGTACACGGCAGAACTATCCGCGAAGGGCATGGACAAATGCACGGATTTCCTCCGTGGCGGTTTCCAGCTCGGGCGCCTGCAGCCGGTTCTTGCGAAGGAAGGCCCGCCACTGCGCCTGTTTCTGCGGGTCGCGGGCAAACTTGTCGCTCAGGCCGAACGGCGTTATCTCATGCAGCGATGTTCCCCTTCGCTCGAAGGTCGCATCGATGGCTGCGGCCAAGTCGACGGGATCCATCGCTCGCTCGCGAACCAGCGCCATCAGATCGAAGTAATCTTTCATACGGCTGTTGGCGATACCGAGCTGGGCGATGGCTTCGAGTTTCTCGGCGAATACGGTCTCACGCGGATAGACGCGCAGTTGCGGCGCAGGCATGTCGTCGAGCAAGGTTGGGTAAGTGACTTCCATTGGCCCCGGGGTGACGGCATCGCCGAACCCGACATCCCACTGCACGGTGCAACGCGCAGTGCCCAGCAGAGCGAGCAGGGTGACTCTCAAGCCGTCGTACTTGGCTTCCTCGCGGATCGCTTCGACGGTGATCGAGTCGGTGTTGTAGCGCAGCCCGTCGTCGGCTTCGATCGCACAAAGTCTGCGCACGGTATCGGCCAGTCGATCAGCATCGGGCGGACCGAAACCGAGGAAATCGGCATCGCGGGTCGGGCGATGCGGTTGGTCGAACCAGAGCGCGAACAACATCGCGCCCTTGAGCACAAACTCATCGCGGTAAGCCGATTGCGACAGCCGGTATAGCAGTCGCTCCACCGCGAACCGATCCAGCACAAACTGGAACTCCTCGCCGCGCGCCTTGGCGCGATCCAGCAGGCGCTGGCGGATCGAAGCGATGCGGTTTGCCTGCGGCAACCGGTTCATGTCAGCGCCTCCAGGTACGGGCGCATCACATTGGCCACCCGGCAGACCTGCGCGTAGTGCCAGAACTCGTCCATCGACGCATGCTTGCCGCGGTGCGCCGCGCGCAGCGCTTCCAGCGCCACATCCAGCCCGATCTTGTTGCGGAACTTGAAGCAGTCGACCACGGTGCGCGCAACGCCGGTGACCTTGATCGGGACGCCTTCGACTTCCTGGGTTTCGACCCCAGCCTCCAGCGAAGTCCCGGAAAACCGCACCACCCGCAGCGGCGGCCAATCGAGCCGCGGGGCACGATCCCGGTGACCGATACCCAGCCAGACCTCGAACGGTGCCTGCGTGGTCAGGCCATGAAAGCGCAGTGCGGTGAGCAGGCAGAAGATCACCTGCGGCGCGCGTCTGGCCACGACGACCAGCGCCTCGTCCGAAGCTGGCTCGCGTCCTTGCAGTGCATACAGGCCTCGCGCGACCCGGACGAGATCCCCACTGGTCACCAGCCGGCTGAGTTGCGCGCGCGCCACGCCAGCGGCTTCCAGCTCGCGCGAGCGCGCCGTGCCATGCCGGCCGATCAGGTCGCGTGCGAGGTCCAGAGCGGTATCCATGCACGGAGTGTGTTCCAAAGTGTCGGCAGTTATCAACTATTGCCGACGTTTTGGAACGCCGATCAAGTGACCAGAATCGGCGACAGGCAGTCCGACTGCTGTCGTTAGTGCAGGGATAGCCACTGCGACGCAGTGCTTGAGTTGCGCATGCTTGCGGTATTCCGACTCGTTCCGCACAAGGTGCACCGATGCTTGGCATGTGCCGCAGTAGCGCACGGTCTCGGTGCCTGGCAGCGGCTCCAGGTCGGTCCATTGCTGGTGGCACTGGTAGTGAGTGGGCAGCGTTCAATCATGGTTCCAGCTCCGAATATGCAGCGTGGATCATGCCGCTTTCCCTTCTGGCTGGTCCCCTTTGCAGGTGACGCGCTGGCTTGGTCGGGCAGGCGCAGCGCGGGTTGTTGCCGTTCCCGAAGCGTGGTCATCTCTGTCTCGATCGCCGTCTGGTGCTCGTCCGATTTCAGGTTCCGAGCCGCCTTCGCCAGCCAGTGCAACTCCCACGCCTCCTTTGCCTTCGGACACAAAAAAGGCCAGAACCCTTGGTTTATGCGGGAGTTCTGGCCTTGGTTGGACTTGCTTGGACTCGTGAATGGTGGAGCGGAGGGGGATCGAACCCCTGACCTTCGCGATGCGAACGCGACGCTCTCCCAGCTGAGCTACCGCCCCACGAGGTTGCGGATTATACGGACGCACCTGCGGCGCTGCCAGCGGGCCGCAACAGCGGCTCCAGCGTGGGCTCGAGTTGCGCGCGGCGCCAACCGGCGAGGGGGCCGGGCCAGTCGTCGCCGTCGAGCAACGCTTCCACCCAGCGTTTGGATGCGAGCACGCCGTCGGGCAGGCCGAGCGCGACACTGCGCGCAGCCACCGCGTCCTGCAGGGCGCGCAGCGCGACCTTGTCGCGCTCGTCGCTACGTGGTGGCGGGGCATCGGCCTCGTCGGCCAGCGGCGTCTGCAGCGCGTGCCAGAGAGGGTCGCTGAGGCTGCGCGGGGATTTCGGCGTGGCGTCGAGTTGCCGCTGCAGGCCGGCGCGGTCGATCGGCGGATGGCGCGCGAGGGTGGCGGCCAGTTCGCTGTCGAGGACCCAGTTGCGCGGACGGTCGTTGTCGCGGGCGTAGGCGTCGCGCCAGCGCAACAGCCGCAGCAGGCGTCGTTGCGCGTCCGGATCGAGGAATTGCGCCACACGCAACGACAGATGCGGCCAGCGTTCCAGCTCATCGCGTTGGGCGTTGCTGACCAGGCGTGCGCA
This sequence comes from Luteimonas sp., assembly GCA_035543275.1. Lineage (GTDB taxonomy): Bacteria > Pseudomonadota > Gammaproteobacteria > Xanthomonadales > Xanthomonadaceae > Cognatiluteimonas. The sequence continues at coordinate 11,912 of DASZZT010000017.1, forward strand.
ATCCTCCGCGAGCCAGTCGTGGCGATCGAGCTCGGTCAGGGACGCATCGAGTCGGTCGTGCAGTGCAAACAGGTGGCGGACGTCGTCGGCGGCATACTCGAGTTGCGCCGGCGACAACGGCCTGCGCAGCCAGTCGGAACGGGTTTCGCCTTTCGTCAGCGCGATCCCGAGTGTGTCTTGCACCAGTCGCTGGTAGCCCATGCCGGCGCCGATGCCGGCCAGTGCCGCGGCGATCTGGGTGTCGAATAGCGGCTCAGGGACCACGCCGCAAGCATGCTTGAACGCGATCAAATCCTCGCTGGCGCTGTGCATCACCTTCAACACCGACGTGTCGGCCAGCAGCGGCGCGAGCGCGGCGGCGATGCCCGGCTTCAGCGGATCGACCAGCAACACGCTGTCGCCGACTGCGATCTGCACCAGTGCCAGCTGCGGCCACCAGGTGCGTTCGCGCACGAACTCGGTGTCCAGGCCGATGCGCGCGGCGGTCGCCGGCAGGGCTGCGGCGAGGCGATCGCGCAGTTCGTTGGGGTCGCTGATCCAGTGGGTCACGAGGGATTCTTGTTGTTTCCGGGTAGCGAGCCTAACGGGCGGTGCGGTGTGCTTGTCAACGGCCTCGTTTCAAACAGGCCTCGTCCCGGCGGCCGGCTGCGGTTGCCGCGCCGGGGCACAATGGCTAAGTTGCGGGGGCCGGCACCGGGCTGGTCGCCGTGGACGGGAGAGGACGCTTGCGCGCAGGAGTACTCGCAGCCGCCATGATGGCGGCGATCGCGCTGAACGGATGTTCGCGCGAGGACGCGGCGCCGACGCCAGCAACCGGTGCCGGCACGCAAGCGGCGCACGGGCGCAACGCCACCGTCACCATCAGCGGCGATGACAGCATCGCCAAGACCCTGACCTGGCACACGCCGCAGGTGACGCTGGCAGCTGGCGCGCTTGTGGGAGCCCGCAAACGCGCCGATGCGGCGCTCGCCGACGGGCGCCTGTATGTGGACGCCAACGCTGCGATCCCGCTGTACCTGGAGATCCTGAAGCAGTCGCCAGACGACGTGGCGGCGAAAGCCGGACTGCAGCGCGCGCTGGATGCATTGCTGGCCAGTGGCGATGAAGCGCTGGCGGCGGCCGACGACGACATTGCAGCATTGCGCAGCGCGCACGAGATTGCTGCCGTCGCGCGCAGCACGCACCCGGCCGATGCCAAGGTGCAGGCGTACCTGATACGGGTCGATACCGCCGACCGGGCCTGGGAGCTCAATCGCCAGGCCGAACAGGATCTGCGCGCAGACCGTCTGGGTGAGCAGGGCACGGGTGCGCTGGCCAAGCTGCGCGCCGCGTTGCGCTTGCGGCCAGGCCAGACGCGTGCGATGCAGGGGCTGGCGGCGGTCGAAAGCGGTTTGATCCAGCGCGCCGAACAGGCCGGCCAGCGCAGTGATTTCGCTGCGGCCAGCCGCTGGATCGGATTGGCGGCTGCAGTGCGTCCGGGCAGCCAGACCATCCCCGACGCGCGTGTCCGCATCGCGGCGATTCGCAGCGCTCGCATCTCCGACTTGCATGATGCTGGCCTGGTGGCATTGCAAAAGCGCGGCGGCATACCGGAGGCGCGCGCCACGCTGGCGCAGATCCTGCGCATCGCCGAGCCCGGCGATGCCGCGGCCGCGGAGTTGCGCGAACGCATCGACCTTGCGACCCACTACGGGCTGTTTCGCCCTGGCCAGAATTTCACCGACGCGCTGAAAAATGGCGCGCGTGGGCCGGAGTTGATGGTGGTGCCGCACGGGGGCTTCCGGATGGGGGCCAGCGACGACGAAGCCGGCGCCAGTGACAGCGAAGGTCCGCCACATTACGTGCGCTTCGACCGCGGCTTCGCGATGTCGGGCACCGAAGTCACGGTCGATCAGTTCCGCCGCTTCGTCAACGCCAGCGGCTATCGCACGACCACCGCGCGGCGCGGCTATTCGCTGACATACGAGGAGCGCAGCGGCAATTTCGTCCGCCGCAGCGACATCAGCTGGTCGTCCGCCTACGACGGCACGCGCGCAAGCGAGGAGATGCCGGTGGTGCACGTCAGCACGCATGACGCCGAAGCCTATGCCGCGTGGTTGAGCAAGCAGAGCGGCGAACGCTACCGGCTGCCAAGCGAGGCCGAGTTCGAATATGCGATGCGGGCCGGCAGCAGCACGCGCTTCCCGTGGGGCGACGGCGCGCCGCCTGCAGGGGCTGGCAACCTCACCGGCAGCCGCGACCGCTCGCCGGAAGGGCGCGACTGGAATAACGGGTTCGCAGGCTACGGCGATGGCTACTGGGGACCGGCACCGGTGGCGCGCTTCGCCGCCAATGCATACGGCCTTCACGACCTCGCGGGCAATGTCAGCGAGTGGGTCGCCGATTGCTGGCACGACGGTTACCGGCGTGCACCGGACGACGGTGCTGCCTGGCTCAACCCGGGTTGCCGCACGCGCGTGATCCGCGGCGGCGCATGGGCGAGTTCGCCAGCGCAGACGCGTTCGGCCTGGCGCGCACCGGCAGGCGCGGACACCACCAATGCCCGGATCGGTTTCCGGGTGGTTCGCGAGCTTTGATCGGCTAGCTGTAGTACGGCACGTTGTAGCAGTCTCGACCAGGGAGAACGCAGATGAGGCAGGACCCGTTGGGCAATCAGGGACAAGGTGCGCCGCGGCGCGGTTTCGGTGGCCTGCGGCTATGGGTGCTGCTGCTGTTCGCCGGTTATGCCGCGTTCTATTGGTTCTCCAACCGCAGCACCGACGCGCTCACTGGCGAGAAGGTGGTGATCGACAAGAGCATCACCCCGCAGGACGAGAAGGCGCTGGGCCTGCAGGCGTACCAGGAGATTTTGTCGCAGGAGCAGCCGGTCGACCCGAACTCGCAGATCTCGCGCCAGGTGCGCGAAGTCGCGCAGCGGCTGATCGCGAAGATTCCGGAAGTCGAGGATGCGCTCGCCGCCGAGCACAACCTGCAGGCGCCGCACGTGGAGAAGGCGTTCGACTGGGACGTGAACGTGCTGCAGTCCGACCAGGTCAACGCGTTCTGCCTGCCCGGCGGCAAGATCGCCGTCTATACCGGATTGGTGCCGGTGGCGCAGAACGCCGACGCGATGGCGGTGGTGATCGGCCATGAGATCTCGCACGCCCTGTTGCGCCATGGTGCGCAACGCATGACCGAACAGAAGCTGGCGCAGATCGGACAGATGGCCGGCGCAGCGAGCGGCATGGACCAGCAGCAGATGCAGGCAGTGATGGCGGTCTACGGTTACGGTCGCGCGTTGCCGTATGCGCGCAAGCAGGAAACCCAGGCCGACGAAATGGGCCTGATGCTGGCCGCAGCCGCCTGCTTCAACCCGCAGGAGGCGATCCCGCTGTGGCAGCGCATGACCGAAGCCAGCGGTGGCGGCGGGCAGCCGGAATTCGCTTCGACCCACCCCAACCCCGGCACCCGCATCCAGAACCTGGAGGCGTTGATGCCCAAGGCGATGCAGTACCGGGCGAAGTTCTGCACGCAGTCGGGGACGGTGGCCGGCGCGCATTGAGGTCTTGCTCCCTCCCCTGCGAATGCAAGGGATAAGGAAGGCCGTTTGCAGGCCACTGGCCTGCGGCCTGACGAATACGCGACGGCTGTGCCGTCGGGCCGGAGGAGGGGCTAAAGCTAGAAGCTCATGAACAGGCCGCCGTTGACCGGGATGTTGGCGCCGGTGATGAAACCAGCGTCGTCGGCGCTGAGGAATTCGACCGTGCGTGCGATCTCTTCCGGCCTGCCCAGTCGACCTACCGGCACCTGGGCCACGATTCCCGCGCGAATCTCTTCCGGCATCGCCATGACCAGCGCGGTCTCGCAATAGCCTGGCGAGATCGAGTTCACGGTCACGCCCTTGCGGGCGACCTCGCGCGCAAGGGCCATGGTGAAACCATGCATGCCGGCCTTCGCCGCCGAGTAGTTGGTCTGCCCGAACTGACCGGTCTGGCCGTTGACCGAGCTGATGTTGATGATGCGGCCGAAACCACGCGTCGCCATGCCCTCGACCGCGTGCCGGCACAGGTTGAATACGCCTCCGAGGTTGACGTCCAGCACCGCGTCCCATTGCACCTTGTCCATCTTGCGCAAGGTGACGTCGCGGGTGATGCCGGCGGCATTGACCAGGATGTCGAGTGAGCCTTCTTCGGCCTCGACCCTGCGCACCAGCGCGCCGCAGGCAGTGAAGTCGGTGACATCCAGCGCTTCGAAGCGGACATCCATGCCGTCGACATCATTCCGGAATGCAGCGACGCGCTCGACTGGCGTGCCAAGGTCGAGCGCGATGACGCGATGCCCGGCTCGGGCCAGCGACTTGCAGATGGCGGTGCCAAGCCCGCCGATGCCGCCACTGACGACGGCCACGCGCTTGCCCACGCGTCAGCTTCCGCGCGGCTTGGCGCTGTCCTTGTCGCGCGGCTTGCCCGCCGCCGGGCGACCCATGTCGCCCACCAGGTTGTGCTGCAGGTCTTTCCACAACTCGAGGTTGCGTTCGGTCAACTGGTTCATCATCGTCCACGGCGATTGCCCGAGCAGGCCGCTCATCTGCTGCCGCATTTGCTGCTGCTGCTCCAGGAACGCCTGCATGCTGCGCTCCAGGTAATTGCCCATGAATCCCTGCAGCGAGTCGCCGTAGAAACGGATGATCTGGCTGAGCAGTTGCGTGGACAGCATCGGCTGCCCGTCCTGTTCATGTTCGGCGATGATCTGCAGCAACACCTGCCGGGTAAGGTCCTCGCCGCTCTTGGCGTCGCGCACCTGGAAATCCACGCCATCGACGATCAGCTGGCGCACATCCTCGATGGTGATGTAGCTGGAAATCTCGGTGTCATAGAGACGACGGTTGGGATATTTCTTGATGACGCGTACGGCCATGCGCGCAGCCCCCGGGTGAAGCGCCGAGCATGGCGCAGCACGGGACCGCTTGCAACTGCGGCTGTCGAGTGGCGGAAGTCATGGGGGGCATATTGCTGGCGCTTGTGGAGGTGCCCCCATGCAACAACGTTCCGACCGCTGTGCGGCCGGATCACTTTCAGTGCAGCACTTACCAACCCATATATTGCCCGCCATTGGCGGACAGGTTGGCGCCGGTGATCCAGCTGGCATCGTCGGGAATGAAGAATGCGACCGCGTAGGCGATTTCCTCGGGACGGCCCAGGCGCCCGGTCGGAATCTGCGCCACGATCTTGTTGCGCACTTCCTCCGGTACCGCCATCACCATGTCGGTGCCGATGTAGCCGGGCGATACGGTGTTGACGGTAATGCCGAACCTGGCGTTTTCCTGCGCCAGCGAGATGGTGAAGCCGTGCATGCCGGCCTTCGCCGCGGCGTAGTTGGCCTGGCCGTACTGGCCCTTCTGGCCGTTGATCGAACTGATCTGGATGACGCGCCCCCACTTGCGTTCGCGCATGCCCTCGATCACCGGCCGGGTCATGTTGTAGACCGAGTTGAGGTTGGTGTTGATGACCTCGCTCCACTGCGTCGGCATCATCTTGTGGAAAGTGCTGTCGCGGGTGATCCCGGCGTTGTTGACCAGGATGTCGACCGGGCCGAGCTGCTGCTCGACGCCGCGCACCAGCGCTTCGGCCTCCTCGGGCGAGGACACGTCGCCCTTGACCAGCGCGATGTCGTAGCCGTCGGCCTGCATCTGCGCTCGCCAGGCTTTCGCCTTTTCGTCGTTGCGGTAATTGGTGGCGACCTTGTGGCCCAGGTCAGCCAGCCGCTTGCAGATCGCGGTACCGATACCACCGGTCCCGCCCGTCACCAGTGCGACACGCGTCGTCATGATCGAGTCCTCCGTCCGTGGCCGTCGACAGGCGGCCTGCGATGATCGTAAAGCAAGCAATGTTAGTTGGCGTCGATGACAGCCGCAGCCAGCTGCCGAACGCGGCAAGCAGTGAGCCGAAATGCAACGGCCCGGTGGGCGAGGGCGCGAAGCGTCCGCGATAGCGTGGATGGCTGGGAAGGGCTGGATATTCGACGGGCACGTGCATGCCTGGGGCCGGGTCACTTGAATTTAACCCGCGCTTGCCACACTTTCGACACAGGGCCGCGTGGGCGGCAACCGGGATCCATCATGTTCAAGCGCGTCGCATTGTTCCTCGCCACCAACCTCGCCGTGCTGGCGCTGGTCAGCATCGTCATGGCGATCTTCGGCATCAACCCGTCGACCAACGCCGGCCTGCTGGTGATGGCCGCGCTGTTCGGTTTCGGCGGCTCCCTGATCTCGCTGCTGATCTCCAAATGGATGGCCAAGCGTGCCACCGGTGCGCACGTCATCACCCAGCCGCGCAACCAGGACGAGCAATGGCTGCTGGCGACCGTGCAGCGGCAGGCGCAGAAGGCCGGCATCGGCATGCCCGAGGTCGCGATCTACGACGCGCCCGAAATCAATGCCTTCGCTACCGGCGCCAACCGCAACAAGGCATTGGTCGCGGTTTCCACCGGCCTGCTGCGGTCGATGAACCGCGACGAGGCCGAGGCCGTGCTCGGCCATGAGGTCAGCCACGTCGCCAACGGCGACATGGTGACGATGGCACTGCTGCAAGGCGTGCTCAACACCTTCGTGATCGTGCTGGCGCGCATTGTCGGGCGCGTGGTCGACGGTTACCTGAGCGGCGGCCGCGACAATGGCGGCGGCGGGCTCGGTTACTACGCGGTGGTGTTCGTGCTCGACATGGTGTTCGGCTTGTTCGCGAGCATGATCGCGATGTGGTTCTCGCGTCATCGCGAGTTCCGCGCCGACGCCGGCGGTGCCAAGCTGGCGGGTCGCGACAAGATGATCGCCGCGCTCGAGCGCCTGGCGCAGAACCATGGCCAGAGCACGCTGCCCAAGCAGGTCGCTGCGTTCGGCATCAGCGGCGGCAATGGCAGCGGCCTGAAGCGGCTGCTGATGAGCCATCCGCCACTGGACGAACGCATCGCCGCGCTGCGCAGTGCACAGCTTGACGGCTCTGTGCGGCAGGGCGTGGTGGCGTGACCGTCACATCGCCGCGATGAAGAAGCCCGCCGGAAGGCGGGCTTCCTTTTCCTGCTCTCGTAGAGCAGAGCTCTGCTCCGCTGCTCTGCTCCCGGAAAAGCCAGCGGAGCAGAGCTCCGCTCTACAGGGGGCTGTCGCTAACCTACTCGAAGTCGTAATTCATCTCCGGACCCGCGGGCGCGAGGAAGTAGCCTTCGACATAGTCGATGCCGCTGGAGAACAGGATCGACATGCTGGCCGCATCCTGCACGAACTCGGCGATGCTGCGGATGCCGAGCCCGTGCGCCTTGCCGGCGATCTCGCGGACGCGTTGCTGGTTGGCGGTATTTTTCGGCAGGTCTTCCATGAAACTGCGGTCGAGCTTGAGGAAGGCCGGATCGAAGTGCGACAGCAGCTGGAACGAATCCAGGCCGACGCCGAACTGCTCCAGCCCGACCCGGCAACCGTGCTTGGCCACCGCGGCGGCGAATTCCTGCGCCGCGCGCAGGTGGGTGAACACCTTGGCCTCCGGCAGCTGCAGCACCAGGTGCTCGCCGGTGACGCCGTGCGCGGCGAGTTGTTCGCCGACGTATCGCGCGAGGCTGTCGTCGGCCAGCGAAGCCTGGGTGATCTTGATCAGCAGCGTGGTGGGCTGGCGGGCGCGCAAGCGCTCGCCGATCACCGCCACCGCGCGCCCGACCACCCAGCGATCGATTTCCCACAGCAGGCCGTGTTCTTCGGCGATTTGAAGGAAGCTCAATGGCGGCACCGTTTCGCCGGCGCCGGCATCCATGCGGATGTAGGCCTCGTAGGTCGCGCCGGTTTCGCCCTGCAGGCTGATCACCGGCTGGTAATAGAGCAGGAAGCGATCGTGGTCCAGGGCATCGCGCAGGCGGGTGACCCAGGCACGGATGCGCTCCTCCTCGGCGCGGTCGACCGCACTGGGATCGAAGATCTCGAAACGGTTGCCGCCGACCCCGATCGAAGACTGCACGCCATGGTTGGCCTTGGCCAGCACCTGGGTGACGCTGGCGATCTTTTCGCCGATCTGCACGCCGCCGATGCTGGCGGTGATGGTCGCCGAGCGCGTTCCGATTGCGAACACATGCGAGGCAAACGCTTCCAGTACGCGCTCGGCCAGCGCGACCGTCGCGACATGGTCCCCGCGCACCAGCACCGCGAGGCTGTGCTCGCCGAAGCGCGCTGCAAGGGCGCCGCTGTCGGACAGGGCGCCGTCCAGCACGCTGCGCAGGCGCTCGGCGATCGCGGCCAGGATGGCGTCGGCGGAATCCAGGCCGATCTCCTGCAGCAATCGCTGGTAATGGTCGGGTTCGAGCAGCAGCAGGCCGTGCTGGCTCTGGTTCTGCGCGGCGTCGGCGACGGCCCCCTCGAGCGCATGCAGGAACGTCGGGCGGTTGAGCAGGCCAGTGACCTGGTCGCGCTGGCGCAGTTCCTCGATCTCGCGCGCCAGTTCAGGATCGGTTTCCTGGCGGCGCAACACCACCTGCAGGCAGGGCTCGCCCTCGTACAACGCAGGGGTGAATTCCATCACCGCAGGGAATGCGTTGCCGTCGATGTCGCGCGCTTCCAGTTCGTAGCGCGGCGGCGGCGGCTCGCCCTTGCTCATCGATTTCAGCAGTTGCTTGAAGCCTGCTACATGCTGCGGCGCCACCAGATCGAGCAGCGACATGCCCTCGATATCCTCGAACGACTCGAAGCCGAACATCTCCAGGTACGCCGAATTGGCGCGGATGTGCATGCCTTCGTGGACATAGGCGATCGGATCGCGCGAAGACTCGATCAGCGCGTCGCAGCGGCGCTCGGTTTCGCGCACCTGCGCCTCGAGCCGGCGCAGCGAACGCCGCGCCTCCAGGTCCGCCCACTCGATGCGGACCGCGCCGAGCAGCTGCTGTGGCTTGTGGCGCAAGGCGATGCGGCGCACGCCGGCGCCGAGCGCCTGGGTCAGGCTGACGTCATCGACCCGGTCGGCGACCGCGATCACCGGCAGGTCCTTGCCGCTGCCGCGGACCAGTTGCAGCACCTCGTCCAGCGGCAACCCACCCGACTGCTGATCGGCGAGCACCAGGTCGATGGTCTGCGCGGCCAGCATCGCCGTCAGTTCACCGGCGTTGGCTGGCCGCAGTGGACGCACCGCGATGCCGGCATTGCGCAGGGTGCTGACGATCGCCTCGGCGTCCTCGACGCTGTCGTCGACGATCAGCAGACGCAGGGCGATGTCGGGTCCATTCTGCATTCAGTTCTCCGTGCCGCGGTTATTATACGGTGCGCGCGGCCGCGTCCAATCGCGGTGGGTCAGGCTCTTGGACCGCACTGCTCGACCGCACTACAACGCGCGCTTGCCGGGGTCGCCGGCGACTTCGCGCACCAGCCTCGGTACCAGATAGCCTGACAGTCGTGCCGCGAGCGCTGCGTGCAGGGTGCGGGCGCGCATATCGTCGATCTCGAAATGGGCCGCGCCGGCGACGTGGTCGAGCTGATGCAAATAATAGGGGAGCACGCCGGCAGCGAAGCCGCGCTCGCTCAAGTCGGCCAGTGCATCGACGGTGTCGTTGACCCCGCGCAGCAGCACTGCCTGGTTGAGCAGGGTTGCACCCGCATCGCGCAGTTGCACCAGTGCAGCATCGACTGTCGGATCGAATTCATTGGCGTGGTTGGCATGGATCACCACCGTGACTGGCCACGGCAATGCACGCAGCCAGGCCAGCAGTGCGGCGTCGACGCGTTCGGGCAGCACCACCGGCAGGCGGGTGTGGATGCGCAGGCGCCTGAGATGCGGGACCACGATCAGCGCGTCGGTCAGTTCCGAGAGTTTCGAGGTAGCCAGCGATAGCGGATCGCCACCGGACAGAATCACCTCGTCGATCGTGGCGTCGTCCGCGATCAACGCGACCGCGTCGTTCCAGCCGCCAGCGGCCGCGGTTTCCTCGGCGTAGGGGAAGTGCCGACGGAAGCAGTAGCGGCAATGGATCGCGCAGGAACCGGTGGCGACCAGCAGCGCACGGCCGCGGTATTTGCGGATCACCCCGCTGCCCGCCAGTGCAGCGCCATCACCGACCGCGTCCAGCCCGAACCCAGGCACGATCCGGTCCTCGTCATCCAGTGGCAGCACCTGGCGCAACAACGGGTCGTGCGGGTCGCCGCGGCGCATGCGGGCGATGAAGCCGCGCGGCACCCGCAGCGGGAAATATCCGTTGACAGCAGGCGCCGTGGCCGCTTCGGACAGGTTCCCGGCGAGCCCTTCCAGGCCGAGCAGCGACAGCAGTTCGCGCGGGTCGCGCACGGCCTCGCGCCACAGCTGTTGCCAGCGCGGCGGCATCGTTGCGTGCTGCAAGGGAACATGCGGTGAGGGAGCATGCTGTAACGGAGCAAGCTGTAAGGGTAGGTGGGCTGCGGGTATCATGACGGCCTGAAATCAAGGGCCCGGCGCGGTTTCAAGTCGCGCCCGGCACCCACCATTCTATCCGCCGGTCGGCTCCATCCGTCGAGCCGGCGCCGACCTCACCTTGTCCGCAGGAGTTCCACGCATGGCCACTTACGGCCTGAACGACGTCAAGAACGGGATGAAGATCCTGGTCAACAACGAGCCGTGCATCATCACCGACACCGAGTTAGTCAAGCCGGGCAAGGGCCAGGCCTTCACCCGCGTGAAGTACCGCTTCATCAAGTCCGGTCGTGTGGTCGAGTTGACCATGAAGGCCACCGACAACCTCGAAGCCGCCGACGTGGTCGACACCGACATGCAGTTCCTTTATGCAGATGGTGAGTACTGGCACTTCATGAACCCCGAGAGCTTCGAGCAGGTGCAGGCCGACAAGGCCGGCGTTGGCGACGCCCACAAGTGGCTCAAGGGCGAGGAAGACTGCGTGGTGACCCTGTGGAACGGCGTGCCGATCGCCGTGCAGCCGCCGAATTTCGTCGAGCTCAAGATCACCGAGACCGATCCTGGCGTGCGCGGCGATACTTCCGGTGGCGGCGGCAAGCCGGCCACGCTGGAAACCGGCGCGGTGGTGCGGGTGCCGCTGTTCGTCGGCCAGGACGAGGTGATCAAGGTCGACACCCGCTCCGGCGAATATTTCTCGCGCGTGAAATAGGCGATGACTGTCGGCGCCACGGAACCCTGCGACCTGCTGATCGAAGCGGGCTGGGTGGTGCCGGTCGAACCGCATGGCGTGGTGCTGGAAGATCACGCGGTTGCGGTGCGCGATGGCGTGATCGTTGCGCTGCTGCCGATCGCCGCGGCGCGCGCGCGTTTCGAGCCCGCGGAAACCATATCGCGACCGCAGGCGGTGCTGATTCCCGGCCTGGTCAACGCGCATGTGCACAACCCGATGACGCTGCTGCGCGGCGTCGCCGACGACCTGCCGCTGATGCAATGGCTGCAGGGACATATCTGGCCGCTGGAAGCGCAACTGATCGCGCCGGACTTCGTCGCCGACGGCGTCACCCTGGCGATCGCCGAGATGCTGCGCGGTGGCACAACCTGCTGCAACGAGAACTATTTCTTTCCCGACGTGCAGGCGGCGACCTACCGGCGCCACGGTTTCCGTGCGCGGATCGGGCTGCCGATCATCGACTTCCCGTCGGCGTGGGCGCGGTCGGACGACGAGTACTTCGATCGCGCGGTCGAGGTCCACGACCAGTGGCGCAACGATCCGCTGATCGCCTGCGCGTTCGCGCCGCATGCGCCGTACACGGTGTCCGATGCCAGTTTCGAACGCATCCGCATGCTCGCCGACCAGCTCGACATTCCGGTGCATTGCCACCTGCATGAGACTGCGCATGAGGTCGCCGAGTCGCAGCAACAACATGGCCAGCGCCCGCTGGCGCGGCTGGACCGGCTCGGGCTGGTCAACGATCGCCTGATCGCGGTGCACATGACGCAACTGACCGATGCCGAGGTCACCCTATGCGCCGAACGCGGCGTCAGCGTTGCGCATTGCCCGGAATCCAACCTCAAGCTTGCGTCCGGCTTCTGCCCGGTCGGCAAGCTGCAGCGTGCCGGCGTCAATCTCGCCATCGGCACCGACGGCGCCGCCAGCAACAACGACCTTGACATGTTCGGCGAGACCCGTAGCGCGGCGCTGCTGGCGAAAGCCGTGGCCGAGGATGCTTCCACGCTGGATGCGGCAAGCGCATTGCGCGCGGCCACGCTCGGCGGCGCCAGGGCGCTTGGCTTTGAGCACCTGGTCGGCTCGGTCGAGGTCGGCAAGCAGGCGGACCTGGCTTGCGTCGATCTCGACCAGCTGGAGACGCAGCCGCTGCATCATGTGGTGTCGCAACTCATCTATGCCACCGGCCGGCACCAGGTCAGCGACGTCTGGATCGCCGGCAAACACAAGCTGTGCGAACGCGCGCTGGTCGACATGGACGCCGACGCGATCATCGCCAACGCGCGGCAATGGCGTGCACGCATCGCTGCCATTGAATCGCGCCCGGATGAGGTCACCCTGATGAGATCAGGCGCGGAGTGAATGCATGAACACGAGAACTTCCAGCATGCGTGGCGACGACAATTTCTCGCAAGCCGAGCTCGACAAGTTCAACGAGCTCGCGAATCGCTGGTGGGACCCGGAGGGCCCGCAGAAGGCACTGCACGCGCTGAATCCCGCGCGCCTGGGCTATGTCACCGAACGCGTCGCGCTGCGTGGTGCTGCCGTGCTCGACGTCGGCTGCGGCGCCGGCTTGCTCAGCGAGGTGCTGGCGGGCGAGGGTGCCCGGGTTGTCGCGCTGGATCTGGCGCCCGACCTGATCAAGGTTGCAAAACTGCACGGGCTCGAGAGCGGCGTCGCCGTCGACTACCGGCTGCAGTCGGCGGAAGCGCTGGCGATGGAGATGCCTGGCCAGTTCGACGCGATCACCTGCATGGAGATGCTCGAACACGTGCCCGATCCCGGTTCGATCATCAACGCCTGCGCCGCGTTGCTCAAACCCGGTGGCCGGTTGTTCCTGTCCACACTCAACCGCACGCCGGCCGCGTTCGCGCTGGCGATCGTGGGCGCGGAGTACATCGCGCGGCTGCTGCCGAAAGGCACGCACCAGTACCGCGAGTTCATCAAGCCCTCGGAGCTGGCCGCATGGTTGCGCGCTGCCGGACTGGCGCTGGAGGACGTCAGCGGGCTGATGTACGAACCGTGGCGCAACAGTGCGCGCGTGATCCGGCGCACCGACGTGAACTACCTGGCCTGCGCGCAGAAACCGGAATGACCGCGGCAGCATTCCCTGCGCTGGTGCTGTTCGACCTCGACGGCACCCTGCTCGACAGTGCGCCGGATTTTGTGGCGACGGTGAATGCGCTGCGCGCCGCACGCGGCGAGGCGGCGCTGTCCGCGCAGGCGCTGCGCCCGCATGTGTCAAAGGGCGCGCGCGCGATGCTGGTGGTGGCGTTTCCGCGACTCACCGACGACGCACGCGATGCGCTGGTGCCGGCGTTCCTCGAGACTTACCAACGCGAACTCGCGCGGCACGGCGCTCCGTTCGCCGGCGTCGAATCGCTGCTCGGGGTGATTGAAGTGTCCGGCAGTCGCTGGGGCATCGTCACCAACAAACCCGAATACCTCGCGCGGCAACTGCTGCCGCTGCTCGGCTGGGACTCGCGCTGCGCGGTGCTGATCGGCGGCGACACGCTGCCGGCGCGCAAGCCCGATCCGCTGCCGCTGCTGCACGCGGCGCAGCTACTCGGCGTCGATCCGCGCGATTGCGTGTATGTCGGCGATGACGAGCGTGACATCGCCGCCGCGCGCGCCGCCGGCATGCCTTCGGTGATCGCGTTGTGGGGCTATCGCCCGGACGGCGACGACCCCGCGCTATGGGGTGGCGACGTGCTGGTCACTGGGCCGCATGACCTGCTCGATCCGGCTGCGTGGCCGCGTCCCCGATGAGCGACGTGGAGGCGCTGGCGAGCTTCATCGACAAATGGCGCGCGCGTTGGCCCGAGTGGCGCGTGGCCGAGGTGTTCGTGCCGCAGGCGCAGCGCGACGCCGTGCAGGCCTGGTTCGCGCTGCGCCAGGAACTGCTCGACGCCGCATGGGGTGGGGTTGATCCCGTGCCGGGCGAGGCCAAGCTCGCGTGGTGGGCCGAGGAACTGCAGGGCTGGTCGCAGGGACGGCGCCGGCATCCGCTCGGCATTGCGTTGCAACGCCTGCCGGCGCCGTGGCCGCTGCTCGCGGCAGGTTTGCCGGCGTTGCGCGCCAGCCGCGAACGCGCCGCCGACACTGCGCAGGCGATCACCGTACTGCTGCCCTTCGCCGAGGGCGTGGTCGAAACCGCTGCGCTCCTGTTCGCCTGCGGTACGCCGGTGTCGGCTGCGAACCTGGCGGTTGGCCTGCTGGCGGAGCAGGTACTGATGCAGGGAGATGCCGCGGTACCGCTGCGGGCGCGGGCGCAACTGGGCGATGCGATGCCCGAGTATGCTGCGGCGCGCGCCTGGGCGAACGAACTGCTGCAGCGCTGGCCGCCGCCTGACGGCTCGCGCCCGGACCGGATCCATGCGGCACTGCTGCGCGAGCGCTTGCGGTGTTTCGCAGCCGGTAGCACGGCGTCGGAGCCGTTGTCGCGCTGGCGTGCGTTGTGGACGGCCTGGCGCGCCGCGCGCGGTTGAGGCTGGCGCGACGCGACACACCGTTGCAGCCGCTCGACAGCAGCCTCGCTGGACGGCCGTTACAATGCCCGTCTGTTCCGCAATGCCCTGGTCGCCGTGTCCACGTCCCCGAGTTCGCCGTTGTCGCTGCCCGACGTCGCCCATGACGCCGCAGCGCTGGCACGTCCGCTCGACTGGGTCGGCATGGACCGGATCGCGTTGCCGGTGCGGATCGCCGATGGCGTTGGCGGCCAGGTGCAGGTCGCGGCCTCGGTCGATGTCGCGGTCGACCTGCGCGACGCAGATGCGCGCGGCATCCACATGTCGCGGCTGTACCTGCAGTTGCAGGAGGCATTCGCCGCCGAGACTGTCACCCCGGCCGGCTTGCGGCGGGTGCTGCAAGGTTTCGTCGAATCCCAGCAGGGATTGTCGACCAGTGCGCGCCTGGTGGTGCGTTACGACCACCTGCTGCAACGGCCTGCGTTGGAGAGCGGGCACCTGGGCTGGAAGCGTTACCCGCTGCAGATCGAAGCGACCCTGCGTGCCGCGCATTTCTCGCTTGCGCTGGGGTTTTCGGCTGAATACTCCAGCACCTGTCCTGCGTCCACCGCGATGTCCAGGCAGTTGAATGCGGAGCGTTTTGCCGACGATTTCGCCGCGGCGCGGCCATTGTCGACTGCCGTGGTGCGCGACTGGCTCGCTTCCGAGCGCGGCCTGGCCGCAACGCCGCACGCACAGCGCAGCCGTGCCGACGTGCGGGTCGAGTTGCGTCCCGCATTCGAAGAACTACCGATCGCCGCATTGATCGATAGCGTCGAGGCGGCGCTTGGCACGCCGGTGCAGACCGCGGTCAAGCGCGAGGACGAGCAGGCGTTCGCCCGCCTCAACGCCGAGAACCTGATGTTCTGCGAGGACGCCGCGCGTCGCGTCGCAGCAGCGTTGTCGGCAGACGATCGCATCGAGCGCTTCGAGGTCGGCGTCGCGCACTTCGAGAGCCTGCACCCGCATGACGCCGTGGCGAAGGTGTCCGGCCGCAACGCCAGCTGAGCGCGTTGCCGGCTAGGGCGCCGCGCCCGAAGCTTCCAGCACCAGTAGCGGATCGACCCTGACATCGAACCAGTTCATGCCCCAGTGCAGGTGCGGGCCGGTAGCGCGGCCGGTGGCGCCGACCGTGCCGATCACCTGGCCCTGTTCGACGCGCTCGCCGACTTTGACGTCGATCCTCGACAGGTGCAGGAAATTGCTGCTGACGCCGTGGCCGTGGTCGAGCAGCACGGTGCCGCCGGTGAGGTAGAGGTCCGGCGCGGCGAAAGTGATCACGCCGGCGGCTGGGGCCTTCACTGGCGTGCCTTGCGCCGCGGCGATATCCATTCCGGAATGCGGCGATTTCGGTGAGCCGCTGCCGTCCGCAAGCATGTAGATACGCTGGTTGCCGAAGCGGCCGCTGATACGGCCATGTACCGGCCAGATGAAATGCTGCGCGTAATCCTCGCGTGCGTCGTCGCGTTCGCGCGCCCTGGCCACTTGCACCTGCTCGCGCGCGATCCGCGCCGCGATCTCCGGCGGCGGATTGACCGTTGCTGGCGGCACACCGACGATGCGCTCGATCGGCCAGTCGCGTGGCATCACCACAATTCGATGCTCGATCATGCTGGTGCCTGGCTGCTGCACGGCGACGACCACGTCGCCGCTGGCATCGCGACCGATGCCAAACACGAAGCTGCCATCGGGCGCGACCCGCACGTTGCGGCCGGCGATCGTCACCGTCGCCGCCGGATGCGTGCTGCCGATCACCAGCGCGCCCTGTGATTCGCGTTCGGGCAGGATCGTCGCCCGTGCCGGCGCGACGTTATCGCCGATGCGTTGTGGTTGTGCGTGTGGCGCGCTGGCGCAAGCGGCGAGCATGCACGCGACGATGGCAACGCCGATCCGGTTCACCGCGCGAATTCCAGTCGTTGCCCCTGCGGCGTGCCGACCAGATGCGCGCCATCCCAGACCTGCACGCCGTTGACCCAGGTCGACCCGATTCGCGAGTGGAATGTCGTGCCCTCGAACGGCGACCAGCCGCATTTCGACAGCACGTCCTCGCGTCGCACGATCAACGGCGCGTCGTCGACCAGCACCAGGTCGGCCCAGTAGCCTTCGCGCAGGAAGCCGCGTTCGCGCACGTCGAACAGCTGCGCCGGCGCGTGCGCGAATTTCTGCACCACCTGCGCCGTGGTCAGGTGGCCTTCGTACACCAGTTCCAGCGCCGCATTGAGCGCGTACTGCACCAGCGGCAGGCCGCTCGGCGCCTGTGCGTACGGGCGCGATTTTTCCTCCAGCGTGTGCGGTGCATGGTCGGTGGCGAGCACGTCGATCATGTCCAGCGCCAGCGCGCGAACCAGCGCCTCGCGGTCGCTGGCGTCCTTGATCGCCGGATTGCACTTGATGAGATTGCCGAGCCGCGCGTAATCGCCACGGTCGAAGCGCAGGAAATGGACGCAGGTCTCGGCGGTGATGCGCTTGCGCGAACCATCGGCGCGGATCAGCGGTCCCTGTTCGAACAGCGCCAGTTCGTCGGCGGTGCTGATGTGCAGCACGTGCAGGCGGGTGTCGTGGCGCCGTGCCAGCGAGATCGCCAGTTCGCTCGACTTCAAGCAGGCCTCGCGCGAGCGGATGTCGGGATGGCATTCGACCGGTATATCGTCGCCGTACTTTGCCTTGAACCTGGCGAGGTTGGCGTCGATGGTCGGCGTGTCTTCGCAATGAGTGATGATCGGCGTCGGCGCCTCGCGGAAAATCGCATCGAGCGTGGCCGGATCGTCGACCAGCATGTTGCCGGTGGACGCGCCCATGAACACCTTGATGCCCGGCGCGCTCAGCGGATCAAGCGTGCGGATCGCCTCGAGGTTGTCGTTGCTGGCGCCCAGGTAGAAGCCGTAGTTGCCCCAGGCGCGACTGGCGGCGCGATCGTACTTGTCCTGCAGCGCGACCGCGTCGAGCGTGGGCGGCGAGGTGTTGGGCATGTCCATGAAACTGGTCAGCCCGCCCGCGACCGCGGCTGCCGATTCGGTGGCGATGTCGGCCTTGTATTCCAGGCCAGGCTCGCGAAAATGCACCTGGTCGTCGATCATTCCCGGCAGCAGCCGGCGACCGTTGGCGTCAATGATGTATTCGCCATCGCGCGCCGACAGGCCGCTGCCAATTTCGGCGATGCGGCCGCGGCTGATGCGCAGGTCGCCGTCGAACTCGACGCCTTCGTTGACCAGGCGGGCGTTGACGATCAGGGTCTCGGACATTCAGCGCTGCTCCAAATTAAGTGGGTGCCAATTCAATGTGGGCCAATTCAATGGGTGCCGGTGGAAGACGGCGGCACCGGGTCGTGCCCGCCTGGATGCAGCGGATGGCAACGGCCGATGCGACGCAGCGCCAGCCAGCTGCCCTTGAGTGCACCAAACCGGGAAATTGCGGTCATGGCGTACTCCGAACAGGTCGGCACGAAGCGGCAGCGCGGCCCCAGCAAGGGGCTGAGCCAGCGTTTGTAACCGCGCAGGATGGCGATGAGCAGACGGTCGATCACGATGGTTGCACGCGGTGCCGCGCAGAGTGCCGCGGTTGCCGCTGTAGGCCCGGCAGGGTATAACAGCGCGCTTTCCCGCCTCAAGGGAACTCAAGGAATAGCCGCACGTGGCAGCGAAAAAACCCGCAAAGAAGGCCGCCAAGGCCGCCAGGAAGACCAGCAAGCCCGTCGCCAGGAAGACTAGCAAGCCCGTCGCCAAGAAGGCCGCAGTCAAGAAACCGGCCTCGAAGAAGTCGGCCATGAAGAAGCCGGTGGCGAAGAAGCCGCAGGCGAAAAAGCCGGTTGCCAAGAAGACTGCTGCCAAGAAGGCTGTTGTCAAGAAGGCAGTGCCAGCCAAAAAGGCGGTCGCCAAGAAGGCGCCGGCCAAGAAGCCGGTGCCGGCGAAGAAGCCCGCTGCGCCTGCGAAGAAGCCCGCTGCACAAGCAAAGAAGCCCGTCAAAGCCGTCAAACCGGCCGTGGCAACGCCGGCCAAGGGCAAGAAGCTCGCGCCGACACCGGCGCCAGCGGTGAAAAGCAGTCCTGCCAAGCCGATCGCCAAGTCCGCCGGCAAGCCGGCGACGAAGACTTCGGTCGATCCGAAGCCGACCGCGGCGGGTGTCAGGATTGCGCTGGCCGCGAATCCGGCCTCGCCGGTGACCGCGCCGCGACCGATCGGCAAGGTTGCAGTAGCCGTGGTCGCCAAGCCGAGCGCGCCGGCCCCCAAGCGCAAGGTCAAGGTGGTGCCGTACAAGACCGATGGCGGCACGGGACGACCGATCGTGCCCGCCGGCTACAAGCCGGGTCTGGACGAGGAATACATGGGCTCGCTGCAGACCGAGTATTTCCGCCAGCGCCTGTTCAGCTGGCGCGCGGACCTGGTCGAGGAATCCAAGCAGACCATCGAGAACCTCAAGGACGAAGTGCGCGACGTCGGCGACGAAGCCGAACGCGCCACCCGCGAAACCGAGAACTCGCTGGAACTGCGCACCCGCGACCGCTATCGCAAGCTGATCGGCAAGATCGACAGTACGCTCCAGCGCCTGGATTCGGGCGAATACGGCTACAGCGTCGATTCCGGCGAGGAGATCGGCCTGGAACGTCTCGAGGTACGCCTCACCGCCGAGCGCACCATCGACGAGCAGGAGCGCTGGGAGCATTTGCAGAAGCAGATGGGGGATTGAGATTTCGTCGCATCGGCGAAACCTTCGATGGCGCGATCGTCGAGCGCGGGCGCGATCCGAACCAGGGCGTGGTGATGCTGCGTGAACCGGCCATCGAAGCCCCGGTCACCGGCATCACCGCGCTGCTGCTGGGCGAGAACGTCAAGGTCAAGCTGGTCGAAGCCAATCCGGTCAAGCGCAGCACGCGTTTCGAACTCGCTGGCTGACGGCGAGTAGCGGCGATCAGTGCAGCTGTCGCAAGTCCAGCCGGCGCAGCTTCGGCGCGAGCCTTGCGGTCGCGGCGACCACGCCCAAGGTCATGCAACCGCCGAAGATCACCGACGGCACCAGCCCGAGCAGTTTCGCGGCGACGCCGGATTCAAACGCGCCCAACTCGTTCGACGAGCCGATGAAGATGCCGTTGATCGATGCCACCCGGCCGCGCATGTGGTCGGGCGTGGCCAGCTGCATGATCGTCGTGCGTACGACCATGGAAACCCCGTCGAAAATACCCGACAGCATCAGCAACGCGGCCGACAGCCACAGGTTGTGCGACAGCGCGAAGCCGATGATGCACAGGCCGAAACAGGCGACCGCGAACAGCAGCATCCGTCCGGCGTTGCGTTCGGGTGGTCTGTTGGACAGCCACACGCCGACCAGTACCGCGCCCGCGGCTGGGGCAGCGCGCAGGATGCCCAGCGCTTCCGGGCCGGCATGCAGGATGTCGGTGATGAACGCCGGCAACAGCGCGATCGCGCCGCCGAACAACACTGAAAACATGTCCAGCGCCTGCGCGCCAAGCAGGATCTGCGTCTTCCACACGAAACGCAGGCCCTCGCCGATGCTCTTGAACACCGGTGCGCGTTCGGCCAGCGTCGGCGGCTCGGTCACGCGCAGGGTGATGATCGCGATCGCCGCGGCTGTGGCCAGACACGACGCGACCAGATAGGCGGATGTTTTGCCGCTCCAGCCGATCAGCAAACCACCGATCGCCGGGCCAAGCACCAGTCCGGTCTGCATCACCACGCTGCTGATGCCGGCGCCGCGCGCGTAGTGCTCGCGCTTGAGCACGCGCGCGAACAAGGCGCTGTTGACCGGCCCCAGGAACGCGCGCACCACGCCGTTGAGCGCGATGGCGGCATAGATGGTGAGTGTCGCGGAGGCGCCCATGCCGGCAGGCACCACGCCGGCGGCGATGCCGGCCAGCAACAGCGCGCTCAACGCCAGCCCGACGCATGCCGCCATGCCGAGCTTGCGCCGCGGCAGGTGGTCGACCAGGTAGCCGGCGAACAGTGCGAAGCAGAAATACGGGATCACTTCGGTCAGGCCGATCAGGCCCAGCGCCAGCGCATCGTGGGTGAGTTCGTAGATGTGCCAGCCGACCGTCACCGCGACGATCTGGTAGGACAATATCGCGAGCAGGCGATACGCGAGCAGGCCGAGGAAGCCGCGATTACGCAGCGGTGAGTCGGGCGCGATCGCGTCGCTCACGCGGCGTGCTTCGCCGTATCGCGGATGAAGGCGAGCAGGGCGGCCAGGCCGTTGCTGCGGGTCGGCGACAGGTGCTTGGCCAGGCCGATCGTGGCGATGTAGTCGGGCTCGGTGGCGAGGATTTCCGCAGCCGGGCGTCCGGAATACACGCGCAGCGCGAGGAACACCAGTCCCGATACGATCGCCGAGTCGCTGACCGCGGCAAAATCGAGCTTGCCGGCGTCACCCGACGGCACGATCCACACCATCGACTGGCAGCCGTGCAGGCGGTGTTTCTCGGTCTTCCAGTCTTCCTGGAAGGTCGGAAGCTTGCGGCCGAGATCGATCAGGTACTGGTAGCGCTCCGACCAGTCGCCGAAGAAGGCGAATTCCTCGGC
>DASZZT010000018.1:0-6375 GCA_035543275.1 Luteimonas sp.
ATGCATCGCGCGTGCGCGAGGACGGTCTGCCGCCGCCGGAACGCATCGCGCGCATGCAGGCGGCGAACCCGAAATACGTGCTGCGCAACTACCTGGCGCAGCAGACGATCGATCGCGCCGAGCAGGGCGATTACGACGGCGTGCACGAATTGCTCCAGGTCATGCGCCATCCGTACGACGAGCAGCCGGGCAACGAGGCGTTCGCGCGCAGGCGCCCGGATTGGGCGCGGGATCGCGCCGGTTGCTCGATGTTGTCGTGCAGCTCTTGAGGCGCGGCCGCTGCCCTGTCGCCGCGTAAAGAAAGTCGGCTATTTGCCGGTTTTCTTTTCCTTCTTGGCCGCGCGCTTTTCCTTCAGCGACTTCTCGGGTTTCTTCTTCTCGGTTTTCTTCTGGTCCATGCCTTTCATGACTCGCTCCGATCAGGTTGGCGGGGTGGAACAAGGCGCAAGCCTACCGCGGTTGCGCCTGCGCTGGAACGCATCAGCTAAAACGCGCCCCCCCGGCCAGGACACGTGCCCGGCTAAACTGTACCGATGCCCCTGATCACCCTGACCAACGTCGACTTCAGCGTCGGCGGCCCGCTGCTGCTCGAACATGTCGACCTGTCGATCGATCCTGGCGAGCGCATCGCTCTGATCGGCCGCAATGGCGCCGGCAAGTCGACCCTGCTGAAGCTGCTGGCCGGCGACCTGAAGCCGGATGACGGAGAGGTTCGGCTCGAAGGCGGCCGTCGCATCGCCCGGCTGGAGCAGGAAGTGCCCAGGGATGCCGAGGGCGACGTGTTCGACGTGGTCGCCGCCGGGCTCGGCGAGCTGGGCGCGCAACTGGCCGAATACCACCACCTGATCCACGCCGAGCACATCGATACCGATGCGCTGGCGAAGGTGCAGGCGAAGATCGAGGCAGGGCACGGCTGGTCGCTGGAGCGGCGCGTGACCGAGACACTGGAGCGGCTCGGGCTGGACGGCGATGCCGCATTCGCGCGCCTGTCCGGCGGCATGAAGCGACGCGTGCTGCTGGCGCGCGCGCTGGTGTCCGCACCGGACCTGCTGCTGCTGGACGAGCCGACAAACCACCTCGACATTGCCGCGATCGACTGGCTGGAGGGCTTTCTGAAGGGCTGGCCGGGGGCGCTGGTGTTCGTCACCCACGACCGCCGGTTCCTGCGCGCGCTGGCGACGCGGATCGTCGAGATCGACCGCGGCCAGGTCACCAGCTGGCCCGGCGATTGGGGCAACTACCAGCGCCGGCGCGAGGAGCGGCTGAACGCGCAGGCGCAGGAGAACGCGCGTTTCGACAAGATGCTGGCGCAGGAGGAGACGTGGATCCGCCAGGGCATCAAGGCGCGTCGCACCCGTGACGAAGGCCGTGTGCGCAGGCTCGAGGCGATGCGCAGTGAGCGCGCGGTCCGGCGCGACCTGGGTGGCAACGTGCGCATGGACCTGGCGCAGGCGGAAAATTCCGGCAAGAAGGTGATCGACGTGCGGGAGATGTCGTTCGCGCATGGCGAGCAATGCCTCGTGCGCGATCTGTCGACCACGATCCTGCGCGGCGACCGCATCGGCCTGATCGGCCCCAACGGCAGCGGCAAGACCACGCTGCTGAAGCTGTTGCTGGGCGAACTGGTGCCCGACGCCGGCGAGGTGCGAAGCGGCACGCAGTTGCAAGTCGCCTATTTCGACCAGTACCGCGCCACGTTGCGCGAGGACTGGAACGCGATGGAGAACGTCGCCGAGGGCCGCGACTTCGTCGAGGTTGGCGGCCGGCGCAAGCATGTGCTTGGCTACCTGCAGGATTTCCTGTTCACGCCCGAACGCGCGCGCGCCCCGATCACGCGGCTATCCGGCGGCGAGCGCAACCGCCTGCTGCTGGCGCGGCTGTTCGCGCAGCCATCGAACCTGCTGGTGATGGACGAGCCCACCAACGACCTCGACGTCGAGACGCTGGAGTTGCTCGAGGAATTGCTCGGCGAGTATCCCGGCACGCTGTTGCTGGTCAGCCACGATCGCGACTTCCTCGACAACGTGGTGACCTCGACCCTGGTCATGGAAGGCAACGGTCGCGTCGGCGATTACGTCGGCGGCTACAGCGACTGGCTGCGGCAACGGCCGGCTGCGGTGTTGGCATCGACAGCGACCGGCAAGCCAGCGGCCTGGGCAGCGACGCCCGCGCCAGCTGCGCCGGCCAAACGCAAGCTCGGCTACAAGGACGCGCGCGAGCTCGAACAGCTGCCGGCGCGGATCGAATCACTCGAAGCCCGTCTGGCGGCGATGACCGCACAGATCAACGAGCCGGCCTTCTACCAGCGCGACAGTGCCGCGATCAACGCCCACAACGCGGCATTGGCCACGGCCCAGGCCGAACTCGAAACCGCCTACGCGCGCTGGGCCGAACTCGACGCTTGATGATGTAGCCCGGGTTGAGCGCAGCGAACCCGGGGCTCTTCGCGAAGAACCCCGGGTTACTGCCTGCGGCCTAACCCGAGCTACGGGTCGCTTGCAGCCGGCCGATGACGTGCGCATGACAACGACGCTGGCGACGACGATGGCATGCACTGCCTCGCCCGAGCCCAGCTACCCACGGATATCGAACCCCGGATTCTCGTCCAGCGTTCCATCCACGGTGATCACCGCGTAACTCTTGCGATCACCATCGAACACCACCGGGATCGACTCCTGGAAAGGTGGACGGCGGACGAACTTGAGCTCCCAGCCAAAGCGCTCGAGTTCGCTCAGTGTGAGCCGCTGCTCGTCGTTGAGCTGTGCGCGCAGCTTGGCACTGTTGACTGCAGCGTGCTCACGACGTTCATGGTCTTGCATGATCCCCCCCCCGGGACGTATGTCCGATCTGGTGACATAAAAGCGTAGGCAGGATAGACCGAATTTCGCGCCGGGAAAACACCGCCATGGGCAGCCGCAATCCCCGAGTTGACATCGCGCTCGTGCGTGCATGTCGTCCGTCACCGGCAACAGGAGACCGTGATGATCCGCAAGCTCCCGTCCGGCGAATACCGGCTGTACTCGCGCAAGACCGATCCGAAGACCGGCAAGCGCCGCAACCTGGGTACCTTCAAGACGCGCGAAAAAGCCGAGAAGCACGAGCGCGAAGTGCAGTATTTCAAGCGCCATTGAGCGGCGCCGATTCGCCAGGTTCAGTCCGCCATGAAGGCGCCGCAGCCGCGATAGTTCTTGTCGCCGACGACCAGTTGCACGGTGGCCTCGAACGCTTCGCCGCTCATGCCGTCATGGCAGGTCGTGCGCTGGATCTTCAGCGCGACGGACGTGCCGTCGGCGGTGGTGCCGGTATAACCCAAGTCGGCTGGGTGCGTGGCAGTGACCTCGATCTTGCGGTCGCCGTAGTCGAGCGTCGCATGCAGCGGCGGCGCCTCGCCTTTGCCGACCTCCACGAACCACCCCGGCTCGCTGCCGACGGCGCGAAAGGCAATCCCGCGCGCAGCGGCTTCGATCCATGGCGACGTGCGTTCGCTGCGGCTGCAGTCGCGCCCCTCGTCACCGGCGAGGATGAGCTTGGCGCCGTTTTCCTGACGCATGAATTCATTGCCGGTGCCGTCGGCGTAGCGGGCGCCGGTCAGCGATTCGACATGCGGCAGGGTCAACGAACGGCCAGAGAAACCCAGATGCAGGGTGTCGCCGTCCAGACGCGCGTCGAGCAGGATCTCGCCGCACTGCCAATGTTCGGCGCTGTTGCGCGCTGGCGACGGCGGCGTCTTCGACGCGAGCGCATCAGGTGCGGGAACCGGCGTGGGTAAGGCCTGCTGCGACGCGGTCTTGCCGCTGTCGGCGGGCAAAGCGTTCGGCGTCGGCGCCGACGGTTGGCAGGCGCCGAGTGCGAACAGGGCGCATAACCCGGGCAGCCATTGGATCGATCGCATCGCACGCTCCGCTGAAAAAGTCGGCGCGAGCTTAGCCGCGCCGGATCGCAGACGACGTGACGGGGCTACAGGCGAATGCCGCCGTCCTTGGCCACGTCCGATTTCACCAAGGGCGGATCATGGCGCAGGTCGGGACCTTGTGGTTCATCGCGGCGCCGTGGCGGTGCGCAGCACCGGGTACATGCGCAAGCGGCGATCATAAGAAGGATGGCGGCGGTAGAAGAAGTCCAGCCGTGCCTGCGGGTCTTTGGCAAACGCGGCATCTGCCTGCAACCGCTGCTCGAACTCGGCCTTCAGCGCCGGATCCTTCGCCAGCATCGCGCGCGCGACGTCCTCGGCCACGTACGCCTCCATGTATTCCTTCTGTTCGAAGGCGTTGTTGAACTTGCCCCAGCCGAGCAGCGAATCCGGCGCCTGGGGTTCCAGCAGCGCCATCACCAGCCGCGCCTCGGGTTGCGCGATCGGCACGAACAACGCGCCGACGCCCAGATCCTGCCTTTCCGGCTTCCACGCGCCGGTGACGGCAAGGCGTTGGTGGCCTTCGAAGGATTGCGCGGCGAACTTGGCCGAGTCGGCGCGGAACGTCTCGACCTGCGCATCGGGCAGCGCCTTGTCCAGCGTGCGGAAGGCGATGCCGTGTTGCCGCAGCTTCGCGCCGACCCACGCGGCATGTGCCGCGGGCACGAGGTAACCGGCGCCGGGCGCTGCGACGACGTGATCTGGCCGGACGTCGTCACGCAGCGGCACCTGCCAGGTTTCGGGCTTCGACTCGTCGTAATGCGTCATCAGCGCGCCGGAAATGTCCGACGGCGTGCGCGTGTACGCGTATCCCTGGAAGGCGATGGTGTGTGCCTTGTCGCCGGCCTTCCAGTCGAGCGGAACCGGCGTGCCGCCCAGTTTTTCAGCACGGGCGTCGGCTTCGTGCGCGGTGTGCAGCCACTGCGCGCCATTGGCGGCGACCAGATCGAGCAGCGCGACGATCGCGTTGCGGGTGATGCGTACACGGGTCGGATAATCCTTCCACGAATGCGTTTCGACCAGCATGCCGAAGCGGTTGCGCAGCTGGAAATAGCCGTTCGAGAAGCGTGGCGTGGCGACGCCGTCCTCGAACCCGGACGCCGGATTGTCGGATTCGACGAACGAAGGGTAGAACGGCAACGCCATCGAACCCTGCGCATCGAGGCGCTCGATCAAACCGTCGCGCAACGCGGTGCCGGCCTTGCGCAACTCCACGTCGCCGGCGTGCAGCGGTTCCACCTGGATCGAGACGTCGTGCTGGAACTTGGCGCCGTCGGTGACGTGCAGGTCAATGTAAGCGAGCGGATCCCAGGCGTTGACCAGCGCCAGCATCGCCTGCATTTCCGGCGCGTCGGCCTTGACGTAGTCGCGGTTGAGGTTGAGGTTTTGTGCAGTCGTACGCCAGCCCATCTGTTCCGGGCCACGCTGGTTGGGACGATTCCAGGCGCCGAAACGCTCATGTCCGTCGATGTTGAACACCGGCACGAACAGCAGCACCTGCTTGTCGAGTGCGCCCTGTGCGGCCTCGCCATCGAGCGCCTGGCGCAGCGCCAGGAAGCCGGCGTCCTTGCCGTCGATCTCGCCGGCGTGGATGCCGCCCTGGACCAGCAGCACCGGCAAACCTTTCGCCTTCGCCGCTTCGGGCGTGAACGCGCCGGTCTTCGACACGATCAACAGCTTCATCGGCCGGCCTTCCGGCGTGGTGCCGAATTCGCTGCAGCGCACCGCATTGGGATAGCGTTTCGCGAAGGCGTCGCACAATGCGATCACCTCGTCGTAGCGACCGGTCTTGAGGAAGCCGGAGCGCTCGGCGATGGTGGTCAGCGCCGGATCGGCGGCGGCGGCCTGATTGAATGCGACGGGCGCGACGACGACGAGCAGGGCGGCAAGCAATACGGAACGGGACATGGGCGGCTCTCGAACGGTCTGTGCGCATGGTAGCCGAGCGCGCGGCGCCCGAGGCCGCACACGCTTTCGCTTAGACTGCGCGCCATCCTTGGGCGGAGACGCAGATGCACCAG
The DNA here is from genome assembly GCA_035543275.1 of Luteimonas sp. Classification (GTDB taxonomy): domain Bacteria; phylum Pseudomonadota; class Gammaproteobacteria; order Xanthomonadales; family Xanthomonadaceae; genus Cognatiluteimonas. The sequence goes on from DASZZT010000018.1 coordinate 5,932, forward strand.
CTCTATTACGCACCCGGCGCGGCCAGCATGCTGGTGCACTGGCTGCTGCTGGAACTCGACTTGCCGCACGAGCTGCACCTGGTCGACACCGCCGCCGGCGCGCAGAAGCGTCCGGAGTACCTCGCGCTCAATCCCAACGGGGTGGTGCCGACGCTGGTGATCGATGGTCGCCCGATGTTCGAGGCCGCCGCGTTGGCGATGACCCTGGCCGACCACAACCCGCAAGCGGGTCTGGCTCCCGCACTTGATGATCCGCAACGCGCACAGTACGTGCAGTGGATGTTCCATCTTGCCAACGCGGTACAGCCGCTGTTCCGCCTGTGGTGGTATCCGAACGAAGTCGCCGGCGAGACAAATGCAGATTTGGTGCGCGAATGCGTGCGTCCGCGCATCGAGGCGGCGTGGGATCGCATCGACGCGCACATGGCCGGACACGGCCCGTTC
>DASZZT010000019.1:0-24228 GCA_035543275.1 Luteimonas sp.
CATAACGGAGGACGTGGTCATGGCGCATTTCGAACTGGTTGAGAAGATGGCCCCGAATGCGGTCATCAAGGTGGTGGGCGTGGGCGGCGGCGGCGGCAACGCGGTCGCGCACATGGTCAATAGCAGCGTCGACGGCGTGGAGTTCATCACCGCCAACACCGACGCGCAGGCAATCAAGAACTGCGGCGCGAAATTGCAGCTGCAGCTTGGCAGCAATGTCACCAAGGGCCTCGGCGCCGGCGCCAACCCGGAGGTTGGTCGTCAAGCAGCCCTGGAAGATCGCGAGCGGATCATGGATGCGCTGCAGGGTGCCGACATGGTGTTCATTACCGCCGGCATGGGCGGTGGTACCGGCACCGGCGCCGCGCCGGTGGTGGCGCAGTTGGCCAAGGAGATGGGCATCCTCACGGTTGCTGTGGTCACAAAACCATTTCCGTTCGAGGGCCGTCGCCGTATGCAGGTGGCGCTGAAGGGCATCGACGAGCTGAGCCAGCATTGCGATTCGCTGATCACGATCCCCAACGAGAAGCTGATCACCGTGCTCGGCCGCAACGCGACCATGATCCAGGCGTTCCGCGCCGCCAACGACGTGCTGTTGGGTGCTGTCCAGGGGATTGCAGATCTGATCGTGCGCCCGGGCCTGATCAACGTCGACTTCGCCGACGTGCGCACCGTGATGAGCGAGATGGGCCTGGCGATGATGGGTACCGGCAGCGCCCGCGGCGATGACCGCGCGTCGGCCGCGGCCGAGTCGGCGATCCAGAACCCGCTGCTCGACGACGTCAACCTGTCCGGCGCCAACGGCATCCTGGTCAATATCACCGCCGGCCCGGACTTCACCATGGCCGAGTTCGACGAGGTCGGTCGCACGATCGAGAACTTCGCCTCCGAAGACGCAACCGTGGTCATCGGCACCGTCCTCGATCCGGACATGCAGGACGAGGTCCGCGTCACCGTGGTCGCCACCGGCCTCAACCGCGCCGTGTCACGACAGGCAATGCCGAGCCGCGAGCGCGACTTCGGCGAGCCGCAGCGCCGCTCGCACGTGCAGCTGATCAACACCCAGGGCAAGCGCGACGGCACCACCGGCATGCTGATCGACGAGGTCGCCGATCCGTATTCGCCGGCGCCGGGTATCGCCGCGAGCCTGCGTGGTCGTGGCGGCAGCGACGCCGCGACGCCGGCGGTGGCCGACTTCGGCGGCAACAGCAGCTATCTGGATATCCCTGCGTTTCTCAGGAGGCAGGCCGACTGACCGCCTAGCCCCCATATCTGTAGGAGCGCCCATGCTTCTATAGAGCATGGGCACGATGCTGTTGGCTGATCGCACAAGAGCAAAAGCGATCGCGCCCATGGGGCGCTCCTACAGGACTCCGTGTCACCACTTGGGCTGCGCCAGTCTGGGTGGGCGCCGTTCGGTCGGTCGGCTGTCGTCGACCGGCCCTTTTCTCCGCCGTGTTGCTGCCATGGACACTGCGCCACTTCCGTTCAGGTTCAGCGTTGCGCGTGCTAATCTTTGCGGTCTTCTGGCGGCCTTCACGCCGTTCTCCGCGACACTGCCGTCGCGATCGAGCCCCGAGCCTGCATGCTCCAGCAACGCACCCTCAAGAATGTGATCCGCGCCACCGGCGTCGGCCTGCACAGCGGCGAGAAGGTCTATCTCACCCTGCGTCCGGCTGCGGTCGATACCGGCATCGTGTTCCGTCGTGTCGACCTGGACCCCGTGGTCGAGATCCCCGCGCGCGCCGAGCTGGTGCACGAGACCATGCTGTGCACCGGCCTGTCGCGTGACGGTGGCCAGGTGCTGACGGTCGAGCACCTGATGTCGGCGTTCGCCGGCCTGGGCATCGACAATGCCTACGTCGACCTGTCGGCGCCGGAAGTGCCGATCATGGACGGCTCCGCCGGACCGTTCGTGTTCCTGCTGCAGTCCGCCGGCGTCAGCGAACAGGCCGCGGCCAAGCGTTTCATCCGCATCACCCGGCCGCTGGAAGTGCGCGACGGCGACAAGATCGCGCGCTTCGAGCCGTACAACGGGTTCAAGCTGGGCTTCACCATCGAGTTCGACCACCCGATGATCCCGGCCACGCAGTCGCGCGCCGAGGTCGAGTTCTCGACCAGCGCCTACGTCAAGGAAGTCAGCCGCGCCCGCACCTTCGGCTTCATGCGCGACCTGGAGTTCATGCGCGAGCGCAACCTGGGCCTCGGCGGCTCGATGGACAACGCGATCGTGCTCGACGAGTTTCGCGTGCTCAACGACGACGGCCTGCGTTACGCCGACGAATTCGTCCGCCACAAGATCCTCGATGCGGTCGGCGACCTGTATCTCGCCGGGCACGCAATCATCGGTGCATTCGAGGGCTTCAAGTCCGGACACGCGCTCAACAACAAGCTGGTGCGCGCATTGCTGGCCGAGCGCTCGGCCTGGGAAGAAGTGAGCTTCCCCGATCTCGCGATTGCCCCGGTCGCCTACGGCAACGCCATCCCTGCCTGAGGGCGGAGCGCCCTCTACAAACCTGAATCTTGCTCACAGAAGTCAGCAAGGCGTGACGGGTTTACGGAAAATTAACGATTTCTTAGCTGAACGCTAGCGCTAAGTTAACGCTTTGACGCGGCTCGGCCGTTAGCATGCCCAGTCCGCTGCTTATCGGGAATGACCCAAACGCATCCCGGGGCAAGCGGCGGCCATCAGGGACACGTCTCTCTACGACCGGCGCTTGCCGGGCTCGTCGAGCGACGCCAAGGCAGCCTGCAGCGCATCGCGTGAGGCTGCCGACATCGGTATCGGTGCCCGTGGCGCAGGAGGCGTCGGGTGCAACGGAGCCGTTGCCGTCTTGACGACGACATCCGTGATCTCGAGCCCGATGGACCGGGCCACCGCGAGGAGTTCGGGAGCCGCGAGCCGCAACCGGGCCCGCCATACCGGCGAATCGACAAGAAAAACGAGCTTGGCGCCATCTACATTCGCAACCCGCGCGTGCGCGGCGAGTGAAGGCGGCAAGTGGGGACGCAACCGCAGGTCCACCGCATCGAGCCACAGGGCGCGGCGGATCGGATCCCCGGCGGCACCGGCGAGCAGCGCATCGAGCGCGGCCCGCGGAGCGGTCGGAGGGGAAGATCTGGACCTGGAATCAGACATCGGAACCATGACCTTACATCGCATTCTCAACAATACCCGAGCCCGCTTCGTCCGACTTGCCCATCAGGCCAGCTTCGCACGACTCGCCCATCATGCCCGCTTTGCGGCCGTGCGCAGGCCAGGCGTGGCAGTGGCCTTGCTGCTGGTCACCGGCATCGCGATCGGCGCCGGCGCCCGCAGCGGGATTGGGTTTGCCCAGCTGTCGCTGGTGCAGGCACGGACCACGAACCAGCAGGTTCAACTGGACGCCACCCGCAGCGATGCGCAGCGCGAGATCAACGCGCTTGCCGCGCGCCTGGGCGAACTGCAGGCCGAGGCCAATCGCCTGAATGCGCTCGGCGAGCGCCTGACCCGTGTCGGCCAGCTCGGCGATGGCGAGTTCGATTTTGACAAGCCGGTCGGCGTCGGTGGTGACGGACCGGTGCGCGACATGCCCGTCGGCGCGCTGCGCGGCGGCCTGGGCCAGCTGGAGTCGCAGTTCAAGGCCTCCGGCGCGCAGCTGTCGGTACTCGAATCGCTGCTGTTCAACCGCAAGCTCGACCAGGACGCGATGCCGTCGCGGATGCCGATCGCGCACAGCTACATCACCTCCGGCTTCGGCGGCCGCGCCGATCCGTTTGGCGGCGGCGCGGCGTTCCACAAGGGCATCGATTTCCATGCCGTCACCGGCGATCCCGTGCTGACGGTGGCCGACGGCGTGGTCAGCTACGCCGGTGTGCGCTCGGGTTACGGCAACGTGATCGAAGTCGACCACGGCAACGGCTACGTCACCCGCTACGCGCACAACTCGCGGCTGCTTGTGCGGGTCGGCGATCTGGTACGCAGCGGCCAGCGCGTCGCCAAGGCCGGGTCCACCGGCCGTTCGACCGGTGCGCACGTGCATTTCGAGGTGTGGGACAACGGGCACGTGGTGAACCCGCGCAAGTTCCTCGGCCAGGCCCGAGTCACCCGCGGCTGAGTCCGACGACGACTTGCTCTTGTAGGAGCGCTCCATGCTTGTGCAGAGCATGGGCGCGATGGGCTTTACCGGCAAAAGCATCGCGCCCATGGGGCGCTCCTACAGGAAATGGGCCGGGGCTTGATTCGCGTGGAGCCGCCTCCACGCTACAATATGCGTTGCCATCAAAAAGGGCGCCTGGCGCCCTTTTTTTATTGCGGATCGGGCCTTCGTTACCGGTCCCGATCCCCACTTCCTGATTCAAGTCCCGGACCCTCAATGCTCAATCGCCTGCTCACCAGCGTCTTCGGCAGCCGCAACGAACGCCTGCTGCGCCAGTTCAACGGCATCGTCAAGAAGATCAACGCGCTAGAGCCACAGATGCAGGCGCTCTCGGACGCCGAACTGCAGGCCAGGACCCCGGAATTCCAGCAGCGCATCGCCAACGGCGAGTCGCTCGACAAGCTGTTGCCGGAAGCGTTCGCGGTTTGCCGCGAGGCCAGCCAGCGCGCGCTGGGCATGCGCCACTACGACGTGCAGCTGATCGGCGGCATGGTCCTGCACATGGGCAAGATCGCCGAGATGCGCACCGGCGAGGGCAAGACCCTGGTGGCGACGTTGCCGGTCTACCTCAACGCGCTCGCCGGCAAGGGCGTGCACGTGGTCACGGTCAACGACTATCTGGCCCGCCGCGACTCGGCATGGATGGGCAAGCTGTACACCTGGCTGGGCCTGTCCGTTGACGTGGTGTATCCGGGCATGCCGCATGGCGACAAGCACGCCGCCTACGCCAGCGACATCACCTACGCCACCAACAACGAGATCGGCTTCGACTACCTGCGCGACAACATGGCGCTGTCGAAGGAGGACCGCTTCCAGCGAGGCCTGAACTACGCGATCGTCGACGAGGTCGACTCGATCCTGATCGACGAGGCGCGCACGCCGCTGATCATCTCCGGCCCGGCCGACGAGTCGCCGGAGCTGTACATCAAGGTCAACCGGCTCGTCCCGCAACTCACCCGCCAGAAGGAAGAGGAAGGCGAGGGCGATTACTGGGTCGACGAGAAGGGCAAGCAGGTGCACCTGTCCGAGGAAGGCCAGGAACACGCCGAACAGCTGTTGCGCGCCGCCGGCATCCTCGAGGGCGACGACAGCCTGTACGCGCCGCACAACATCCACGTCGTGCACCACCTCAACGCCGGCCTGCGTGCGCATGGCATCTACCAGCGCGACGTCGACTACATCGTGCGCGACGGCGAAGTCGTGATCGTCGACGAGTTCACCGGTCGCACCCTGACCGGACGGCGCTGGTCCGACGGCCTGCACCAGGCGGTCGAGGCCAAGGAAGGGGTGCCGGTGCAGCGCGAGAACCAGACGCTCGCCAGCATCACCTTCCAGAACCTGTTCCGCATGTACGGCAAGCTGTCGGGCATGACCGGCACCGCGGACACCGAGGCCTACGAGTTCCAGTCGATCTACGGCCTGGAAGTGCTCGTGATCCCGACCAACCAGCCGATGGTGCGCAAGGACCATTCCGACCAGGTGTTCCTCAATCGCGCCGGGAAGTACCGCGCGGTGGTCGCCGAGATCAAGGACGCGCACGCGCGCCAGCAGCCGGTGCTGGTCGGCACCACCTCGATCGAGGTCTCGGAGATGCTCAGCGAGCAACTGCGCGAGGCCGGCGTCGCGCACGAGGTGCTCAACGCCAAGCAGCACGAGCGCGAGGCGCAGATCGTGGCCCAGGCCGGGCGTCCGGGTGCGGTCACCATCGCCACCAACATGGCCGGCCGCGGCACCGACATCGTGCTCGGCGGCTCGTGGGAGGCGGAACTGGCCGCGATCGAGGCCGAGACCGGCGCCGAGGTCGACGCTCTCACCAAGGCGCATCTGAAGACCGAATGGCAGCAGCGCCACGATGCGGTCAAGGCCGCCGGCGGCCTGCACATCGTTGGCACCGAACGCCACGAGGCGCGCCGCATCGACAACCAGCTGCGCGGCCGCTCCGGCCGCCAGGGCGATCCGGGTTCCTCGCGCTTCTACCTGTCGCTGGAAGACAACCTGATGCGCATCTTCGCCGCGGACTGGGTGCAGCGGGTGATGGCGCGGATGGGCCTGAAGGAAGACGACATCATCGAAAGCCCGCTGGTGACCAAGCAGATCGCCAACGCGCAGCGCAAGGTCGAGGCCCACAACTTCGACATCCGCAAGAACCTGCTCGATTTCGACGACGTCAACAACGACCAGCGCAAGGTGATCTACCAGCAGCGCGACGAACTGCTGGAGGCCGAGAGCGTGCAGGACAACATCCTTGGCATCCGCGACGATGTCGTCGCCGGGACGGTTGCGCGCTTCGTGCCGGAGAACTCGATCGACGAGCAGTGGGACCTGGCGGGTCTTGAAGCGGAACTCGCCAACGAGTTCGGCCTGCAGCCGGCGCTGGTGGCCACGGTCGCGCAGCGTACCGAGGTCGACGCCGAGCAGATCGCGGTGGAGGTGCAGGCCGAGGTTGCGCGACTGTTCGAGAACAAGGAAGCCCAGGTCGGCCCCGAAACCATGCGCATGATCGAAAAGCACATCATGCTCAACGTGCTCGACCAGAACTGGAAGGAGCACCTGGCGCGCATGGACTACCTGCGTCAGGGCATCCACCTGCGCGGTTATGCGCAGAAGCAGCCGAAGCAGGAATACAAGAAGGAAGCCTTCGAGTTGTTCGGCGAGATGCTGGACATGGTCAAGCGCCAGGTGGTGACGCTGCTGGCGCGGGTGCATATCCGCAGCGAGGAAGAGGTCGCGGCGATGGAAGCGCAGGAACGCGCCCAGGCCCAGGCCCAGGCACGGCAGATGCAGTTCCAGCACGCCGACATGCCTGATTTGAGCGCGGGCGGTTTCGGCGCCGACGAGGAAGCTGCGCAAGCGCAGGCCATGGCTGCGTCGCTGCAGTCGGGCATGCCCAAGGTCGGCCGCAACGATCCGTGCCCCTGCGGCAGCGGCAAGAAGTACAAGCATTGCCATGGGCAGCTGGCCTGAACCCAACTGCGTTCTGTAGGAGCGCCCCATGGGCGCGATCGCCTTTGATCTTGTGCCATCCACGTCAGAGGCATCGCGCCCATGCTCCGTACAAGCATGGGGCGCTCCTGCAGACGCCGCGCCAATGGCTTCGCGCCCATGCTCCATAGCAGCATGGGGCGCTCCTGCGGGCTGGATGTGACGCCCATGCCTGAAGATCCGCCCATCGTCGAAGTCCTCGCCGGCGTCATCACCGACGCCCGCGGCCGCGTCCTGCTGGCGCGCCGCACCGAGGGGCGCGATCTCGCTGGCCTGTGGGAATTTCCCGGCGGCAAGCGCGAGCCCGACGAATCGGCCGAGGCCGCGCTGGCTCGTGAGCTGCGCGAGGAGCTCGGCATCAAGGTCGAGCTCGGCGCACCGCTGATCGCCGTGCCGCAGCAGTATCCGCACAAACGCCTGCGCCTGGACGTGCGCCGGATCGCGTCATGGCAAGGCACGCCGCGAGGTCACGAAGGCCAGGCGCTGGCCTGGGTGCCGCCGCACAAGCTCGCCAGCTACGCGATGCCGCCCGCGGACCGGCCGGTGGTCGCCGCGTTGCTGCAACCGGATCGCTACCTGGTCACGCCCGAGCCCGGGAACGACGATCAGGCATGGCTGGACGCGCTCGATCGCGCGCTGGCGTCAGGCATCCGCCGTGTGCAGCTCCGCGCGCGTGGCCTCGACCCGCTGCGTTGGCGGCAGCTCGCGCGCGGGGCGGCAGCGCGTTGCCGCCCCGTCGGCGTCGATGTGCTCGTCAATGGCGAGCCCGAGCTGGCGGACGAACTCGGGATCGGCCTGCACCTGCGCGCATCACAACTGCGCGACAGGACGCATTCGGAACACTTCGATGCTGGCGACGTGAAACGATCGCTCGCCGCGTCCTGTCACGATCTTGAAGACCTGCGCGCGGCACAACACATCGGCTGCGATTTCGCCGTGCTCGGTCCGCTCAAGCCGACGCCGACGCATCCAGACGCCGCCGGCATCGGCTGGGAAGCCTTCGCGAGGCTGCGCGAACAGGTGTCGCTGCCGATCTACGCGATCGGCGGCTTGTCGCCGCAAGACGTGGCCGAGGCACGCGCGCATGGCGCGCAGGGCATCGCCGCGATCCGTGCGTTGTGGCCCATGCCTTTGTAGGAGCGCGCCATGCGCGTGATCGCTCTTGACTTGTGCCATGCGCGCCAGCGGCTTCGCGCCCATGGGGCGCTCCTACAGGGCCAGCGCCCGATAACGCGCATCCAGCGCCGCGACATGCACCGCGAGCACATCCAGCGGGCCGTCATTGACGATCACGTCATCGGCGATCGCCAGACGCTCGCTGCGACTGGCCTGGACCGCGATCATGCGCCGGGCGAGGGCTTCGTCGATGCCATCACGCCGCAGCAGGCGCGTGAGTTGCATCGGCGCCGGGACATCGACCACCAGGATGCGGCCCAGCCACGGATAGGCAGCGCGCCCGCCGCCTTCCGCCAGCAACGGGATCGCCGCGACGGCATAGGGACCGGTGGCAGCGGCACAGGCGACCTCGAGCGTGGCGCGTACCCGCGGATGCACGATCGCCTCCAGACGTTTGCGGGCGCCGTCGTCGGCGAAAACCTTGCGCCGCATCGCCGCGCGATCCAGGCCGCCACTGGCGTCCAACACGTCGGTACCGAACGCCGCGACCACTTCCGCCAGCCCCGCTGAACCTGGCACCAGCACCTCGCGTGCGGCAGCGTCCGCGTCCGCCACGAACACGCCCAAAGCCTGGAACCGCCGCGCCACCTCGCTCTTGCCCGAGGCGACACCGCCGGTCAAGCCGACGCGATAGCCTGCCATGGCGTCACTGCAGCCCGTAAAAGCGCAGATAGGCGTCGACCATCGGTCGGCCCCAGAAGAACACGATCCAGCCGGCCGCGGCGAGGTAGGGGCCAAACGGGATCGGGGTGGCACGATCCCGACCCCTGGCCGCAAGCCAGATCGAGCCGACGATCGCACCGACCAGCGACGACAGCAGGATCGTCGGCACGATTCCCTGCAGGCCGACCCAGGCGCCGAGCGCTGCCAGCAACTTGAAGTCGCCATGGCCCATGCCTTCCTTGCCGGTGAGCTGCTTGAACAGCCACCACACCGACCACAGGCTCAGGTAGCCCACGATCGCGCCGAGCACGGCTGGCTTGCTCGGCATGTACAAGCCGTCGCTGCTGGCGATCAATCCCAACCACAGCAGTGGCAGCGTGAGCTGGTCCGGCAACAGTTGCGTGCGCAGGTCGATGCCCGACAGTGCGACCAGGAAGCAGCTCAACAGGATCGCGCCGAAGCCCTGCCAGCCGAAGCCGAAGCGCCACACGCAGCACAGCACCAGCAGCATGGTCAGCAGTTCGACCAGCGGATACTGCGGTGAGATCGGGGCATGGCAGTGGCGGCAGTGCCCACGCAACGCCAGCCAACTGATTACCGGGACGTTCTCCCACCACGACAGCTGATGCTTGCAGTGCGGACAGTGCGAGCGCTCGATCACGATGCCCGGTGGCGGCGGGTCGTAAAGCTCGGGCTCGCCGAGCACTTCGCGGCTGTCGCGCTTCCACTCCCATTCCAGCCGCTTGGGCAGGCGCAGGATGACGACGTTGAGGAAGCTGCCGAGCAGCAGTCCGAGCCCGGCCGCGGCGGGATAGCCGAGGCCGGGATTCTGGTCCAGAAAAGACATTCAATATCCCTGTGAGATGACCAGTTCCGGGCTCATCCCACCAACAGCCTGCAAGCGCGTTCGATCGGCGCGCGGCGGCGCGATGGGGGGCAGATGGTCAGCCAATGTCGTCGCGGCGCGGCCGAGGAATGACATGCGTTGGCGTAGTCAGATCGCGGCGGCGAGCTTGAAGATCGGCAGGTACATGCCGATCACCATCGAGCCGACCACGATGCCGATGATGATCATGATCATCGGTTCCAGCAGGCTGGACAGCGCGTCGACTGCGTTGTCGACCTCTTCCTCATAGAACTCTGCGACCTTGATCAGCATCGTGTCGAGCGCGCCGGCTTCCTCGCCGATCGCGGTCATCGACACCACCATGTGCGGAAACAGATTCACCTGCTTCATCGCCATGTTCAGCGGGTAACCAACCGCGACATCGTTCTTGATGTGCTGCACTGCCGTCTCATACACGGTGTTGCCGGTGGCGCCTGCCACGATATCCAGTGCTTCGACCAGTGGTACGCCGGCCCTGAACGTCACGCCGAGGGTGCGCGCGAAGCGCGCAATCGATGCGTTGTGCAGGATCTGGCCGACGACCGGAATCTTCAGCATCATCCGGTCGAGGAAATGGGCAAACGCCAGCGAGCGCTTCTTGAAGAAGATGAAAGTGAAGATTGTGCCGACGACGACGATGAGCACCAGCCACCAGTAACCGATCATGAAATCGCTGGCGCCGATGATCATCTTGGTGAACGCCGGCAGGTCGGCACCGAAGCTCTGGAACACCTGCTGGAACTGGGGAACCACGAACACCAGCAGGATCGCGCTGACCAGGATCGCCACTGCGATCACCGTGGCCGGATAGAACAGCGCCTTCTTGATCTTGCCCTTCAGGCTCTCGGTCTTTTCCTTGTAGCTGGCGATGGTGTCGAGCACGGTTTCGAGCACGCCGGCCGATTCACCGGCCTTGGTCAGGTTGCGATACAACTCGTCGAATTGCACCGGGAACTTCCCCAGGGCCTCCGACAGCGAGGTGCCGCTCTCGATGTCGGCACGGATCGCGTTCAGCATTTCCGACATCTTCGGGTTCTTCTGGCCGCCTGCCATGATCTCGAACGAGGTCACGATCGGCACGCCCGACTTCATCATCGTCGCGAGCTGGCGGCTGAATACCGAAATTTCCTTGGAGCTGACCCGCTTGCCCTTGCTGCCGAAAAGAGGCTTGGGCTTGGGCTTGACCACCGTCGGCATGATGCCTTGGCGGCGCAATTCCGCGCGCACCAGGTTGGCGTTCTTGGCGGGCTGCTCGCCCTTCATCTTGACGCCGCGCTTGTCCTTGCCTTCCCATACGAAAATCTCGAGCGGATCGGGACGACGGATGATCTTCTTGGCGACGGTACGGGTCACGGCCATGGGTTCAATCCTTGGTGACGCGGTTGATTTCGGTGAGGCTGGTAACGCCGTTCTTCACTTTCAGCAGCGCGGACTGGCGCAGGTCACGGACACCGGCGCGCTGTGCGGCCTCGGTAATCTGTTGCACGTTGCCACCGGCCAGGATGATGGTCTGGATCTCGTCCGTCATCGGCATGACCTGGTACAGGCCGGTACGGCCCTTGTAGCCCTCGGTGCAGTCATTGCAGCCCACGGCCTCGTACAGGGTGATGCCGGCGTGGATCTCATCGGCGCTGAAGCCTTCGGCCAGCAAGGCATGCTCGGGCAGCACCTGCGCGCGTTTGCAGTCATGCAGGCGCCGCGCCAGGCGCTGCGCAATCACCAACGTCACCGAAGAAGTGATGTTGAACGGTGCCACCCCCATGTTCATCAGGCGCGCAATGGTCTGCGGGGCATCGTTGGTGTGCAGGGTGGACAGCACCATGTGGCCGGTCTGCGCGGCCTTGATCGCGATCTCTGCGGTTTCCAGGTCGCGGATTTCGCCAACCATGATCACGTCCGGATCCTGGCGCAGGAAGCTGCGCAGCGCGGCGGCGAAGGTCATGCCGCGCTTGATGTTCATCTGCACCTGGTTGATGCCGTTGACACGGATCTCGACCGGATCCTCGACCGTTGAAATGTTGCGCGTGTCGTCGTTGAGGATGTTGAGCGCGGTGTACAGCGACACGGTCTTGCCCGAGCCGGTGGGCCCGGTCACCAGCACCATGCCGTAGGGCTTCTGCACGGCTTCCAGGAACAACTGCTTCTGGTCTTCCTCGTAGCCGAGCTTTTCGATGCCAAGCCGGGCGGCGCCGCCGTCGAGGATACGCAGCACGACCTTTTCGCCGAACAGCGTGGGCAATGTACTGACGCGGAAGTCGATCTGCTTGGTCTTGCTCAGGTTGAGCTTGATGCGGCCGTCCTGTGGCACGCGCTTTTCGGCGATATCCAGCTGCGCCATCACCTTCAGCCGCGCGGCGATACGCGCTTGCAGCTTGACCGGCACCTTGGCGACCTGCTTGAGGATGCCGTCGATGCGCAACCGCACCCGGTAGTCGTTCTCGTACGGTTCGAAATGGACGTCCGAGGCGCCGCGACGGATCCCGTCCACCAGCACCTTGTTGATGAACTTGACGACGGGCGTGTCGTCGCCCTTGGCGTCGACACCAGAGTCGCCGATGATGTCATCGCCGCCGGCGCTGACCTCCAGGCTTTCCATGCCCTCGCTGTCGCCGACCACGTCGGCGAGCGCGTCGGCAGACTCCAGCCACTGGTCGATGGTGCGCTTGATGCGGTCTTCGTCGACCAGCAGCGCTTCCACCGCCAGGTTGGTGTGGAACTTGTATTCGTCCAGCGCATGGGTATTGGTCGGATCGCTGACCCCGACGTACAGCCGGCCGCCGCGCTTGAACAGCGGCAGGGCCGCATGCTTGCGGATCAGCTCCTCGCTGACCAGCCTGATCGCAGACTGCGCCGGGTCCATCGCCGTCACGTCGAAGATCGGCATGCCGAACTCGATCGAGTTCGCCGCGGCCAGGTCCGCCGGCGCGATCAGCTTCTTCTCCAGCAGGTACCCGGCCAGCGGCCGGCGCTCCTGGGTAGCGGCCGCCATCGCGTCGCGCGCGGCGGCCTCGTCCAGGGCACCGTCCAGCACGAGGCGCCGGGCAATGCCGGTGATGCCCATCAGATTCGCGGTGGCGACGGTTGCCATCGCAGTCCTCTCAAGAAGCTTCCCCGTCCCGACTTTACCCCAATCCCGCGCCAAGGCGCACGCCACCCATCCCATCCCTGCAGGAGCGCCCATGGGGCGCTCCTGCAAACGGCGTGGTACCCAGTGTGGATTGACCTTGAGCTTTCTCAATTACGCTGCGAACTGCTCTTGCAGCGTCGTCAGCGTTGCCATGAGCGTTTTCGGGCCCGGCACGGACGCGAGGGAGCGATTGGAAAGACCTCTAAAGAGTGCTAGTATTAGCACTCTTTAGAGTGTTGGAGGACATCATGGCGAATGTAATTTTGGCGGAGACAACCGCGAGCGTTTCGGAACTGAAGAAGAACCCAATGGGCACCGTTGCTGCTGGCGACGGTTTTCCGGTCGCGATCCTCAACCGAAACGAGCCGGTCTTCTACTGCGTCCCGGCGAAAGCCTACGAGGCGCTTATGGACAGGCTCGAAGACATCGAACTGAACGCTATTGCCGATGCCCGTTCGGGTCAGGCTGAAATCAAGGTCAAGCTCAATGAGCTATAGCCTCACTTTCAAAGAGGAAGCCTGGCAGGAATGGGGCAAACTCGATAGCAGCATGCGGGAACAGTTCAAAAAGAAGCTGGAAGAACGCTTGATGAATCCACGTGTTCCGGCGTCGAAACTGTCAGGTCATCAACATAGATTCAAAATAAAACTTCGGAGTGTCGGTTATCGCCTCGTTTATGAAGTCCGCGACGGCGAGCTTGTTGTTGTAGTCGTCGCCATTGGAAAGCGAGAACGCAACGCAGTTTATAAAGCCGCCGCGAAGCGGTAAAAAACCTCCCAACGCCGTGACCGCTCAATCTTCAAGTGCAACGCCCGGTTAGATTTCACGGCGAGTCACTGGTAGAGTTTGGCTATTCAGCACGGAGACAAGCGCATGCCCGCTTCAAGTGAAACCCTGTTACGGCAAGCCCTGCAGTTACCGACGAACGATCGCGCGGCTTTGGTCGAGGGCCTGATCGTCAGCCTTGACAAGCCTGATCCCTCACTCGATGTCCTTTGGCTCAAAGAAGCTGAAAATCGTATGGCCGCCTACCGCTCCGGCGAGCTAGGCTCGGTTGATGCTGAGCAAGTCTTTGCTGACCTGGGAAGGAAAGCTTGAAAGCAAGGTTCTTGCTTCCCGCTCGCCGGGAACTTAACGAGGCAGTTCGTTACTACAACGCGCAACGTGTGCGTTTGAGTGATGAGTTCCGTGATGAGGCATGGGAGACCGTTCGTCGCGTCAAAGACTTTCCGCTGGCCTGGCGCGCTCTGGGCGCCGCGATTCGGCGCTGTCAGATGCGACGTTTTCCTTACGGCATCATTTACGAGCCTGCTGCGCTCGAGATTGTCGTCATCGCGGTCGCGCATCTGCACCAAGAGCCAGAGTATTGGCGCGATCGGGCCCCCGTTCGCCCCCCGGATCAAAGCCTGCCCCGGACTTGATCCGGGGTCCGGGGCAGTGCTCTGAGCGTAGTGCGCAGCGCGTAGTTGAAGGGTATCCCGACAACTTCCCGTTTCAAGCTACCCTTGCCACAACGGGGAGAACGCATGCGCATTTCGGTGATCCTGCCGGCCAAGAACGAAGCCGAAGGCCTGCGGCGGACGCTGCCGGTCCTTCGCGCCTGCCTCCCGGATGCCGAAGTGATCGTGATCGATGACGGCTCGACCGACGCCACCGCCGCGGTCGCGGCCGAATATGGCGCCAGCGTCCTGTCCTCGCCCTATTCGATGGGCAACGGCGCAGCGATCAAGCGCGGCGCCCGCGTCGCCAGCGGCGAGATCCTGGTGTTCATGGACGCCGACGGCCAGCACGATCCGCAACTGGTTCCACAGCTCATGGACAAGCTCACCGAGGGCTTCGACATGGCCGTCGGTGCTCGCGACGCCTCAGGCCAGGCCAATGCCGGCCGCGGCGCTGCCAACGCGTTCTACAACCGCCTGGCCAGCTGGATGACCGGGCACAAGGTGGTCGACCTCACCTCCGGCTTCCGCGCCGTGCGCGCCGACAGGTTCCGCGAATTCCTGCACCTGCTGCCGAATGGTTTCAGCTACCCCACCACCTGCACCATGGCGTTTTTCCGCAGCGCTTATCCGGTGGGCTACGTGTCGATCCCGGTGGCGAAACGCATCGGCACCAACAGCCACATCCGCCCAATGCGCGACGGCCTGCGCTTTTTGCTGATCATCTTCAAGATCGCCACGTTGTATTCACCGCTCAAACTGTTTGCGCCGACGGCGTTCGTGTTTTTCTTGCTGGGCCTTGGCTATTACGCATACACGTTTGTCGCCGAGCACCGCTTCACCAACATGAGCGCGCTGCTGCTGAGCGCGTCGGTGATCGTGTTTCTGATCGGGCTGATCTCCGAACAGATCACCAACCTGACGTATCGGCGTGATGGATGACTTCGATGCGAGCGACGTGGATACCGTCCTGAAACCGCCACGCTCGCCCTGGGATGGCTTTCCCGACGTGCTGATCCATGCAGGCGAATCAGCGGTCAAGCAGCATTCGGCCTACCGTGCCGCAAAGTCGGGTGATGACCTGGCAGCCCGCGAGCTGGTCCGGGAGACCATCAGTTCTGACAAGGTGCAAGCCCTTGCGAAGATGCTGACTGGACGGACTCCCGTCCTGGTGAGTGCGCATGCGTTCGAGCAGGAAGGTGTCAATGCCATTCCCGAGGCTCTGGCGGATGAATTGGGACGACGCCTTGGATGGGCGGTGGATCCCCACGTGGTCCAGAGCAATATTGTGGCCCACACAGGTGCCGACGGCTTTTCGCGGCTGGCCAGGCAGGCCAGGTTTGATGGTCCGGTCTTGCCTGGAGTCGAATATGTGTTGGTGGATGATTTCGTAGGCATGGGTGGAACTCTTGCCAATCTACGCGGCTACCTTCTGGCGCGTGATGGTAAAGTATTGGCTGCCGTCGCCCTGACGGGAAAGCCCTATTCGGCGCGCCTGACGCTCACCGAGGGGACTTTGAATCAATTGAGGAAGACGCATGGCGCAGATCTTGAACGCTGGTGGAAGGCGCGATTCGCTCACGCCTTCGACGCGCTTACTGAATCAGAAGCTAGGTACCTCGCCCGCACCCCGGATGCTGACACCCTCCGAGATCGCATTATTGCGGCAGAGCAAGCGTGAGATCGCGCAGCGTGCCTTCAAGGCCGACGCAAAACGCTGAGCTGCTGGTTGGCGGGCAGCGGTACTTGCGTCAGGCTGCGACATGGTCAACGCGGGCCGCGGTGCCGCCAATGCCTTCTACAACCGCCTGGCCAGCTGGATGACCGGGCACAAGGTGGTCGATCTCACCTCCGGCTTCCGCGCGGTGCGCGCCGACAGGTTCCGCGAATTCCTGCACCTGCTGCCGAATGGTTTCAGCTACCCCACTACCAGCACCATGGCGTTCTTCCGCAGCGCCTATCCGGTGGGCTACGTGTCGATCCCGGTGGCGAAACGCATCGGCACCAACAGCCACATCCGCCCATTGCGCGACGGCCTGCGCTTTTTGCTGATCATCTTCAAGATCGCGACGCTCTACTCGCCGCTCAAGCTCTTCGCGCCGACCGCATTCGTGTTTTTCTTGCTGGGTCTGGCCTATTACGCATACACGTTCATTGCAGAGCACCGCTTCACCAACATGAGTGCGTTGCTGCTGAGCGCCGCAGTCATCGTGTTCCTGATCGGACTGATCTCCGAACAGATCACCAATCTGACCTATCGCCGGGACGGCTGAATTTCGCTGCAAAAAAAATGGCTACTTCACGCGGCGCAGATAGCCGTCCGGCGCGACCGTGATCTGGATCTTGGCCTCGATGTCGCGATCGATCTCAAAGCGGTCGTCGCCGCGCAGGAATTCATGCACGGCTGTCTTGGGGTTGTTGCCCACATCCCACGGACGCGTTGGGTACAGGCCCCGCGGCAGATCCTCGACCACGGTGTCGAATACCACGCAATAGCTGCCGACGCTGACCAGCGGGGCATACGCCTGCAGTTCCGCCAAAACGTGGTCGTGGGTATGGTTGGAGTCGAGCACCACCAGCACCTTCTTGCCTGCAGCGATCGCATGGACCTGCGTCACGATCGCCGGATCGGTGCTCGATCCCTGCATCAGGTGGATGCGCTTGAACATCGGATGCGTCTCGATCGCCTCGCGGTTGTGCGGGCGGATGTCGATGTCGATGCCGAGTACCTCGCCATGCCCCATCAGCTCGCACAACGAGGCGTAATAGACCAGCGAGCCGCCGTGCGCGATCCCGGTTTCCACGATCAGGTCGGGACGCACGTCCCACAGGATCTCCTGCATGGCGATCATGTCCTGCGGATACTGGATGATCGGTCGACCCATCCAGCGGAAGTTGTACGAGTACTGGGCACCGATCGATTCGCGCATGAAGTCGGTGGCGCGTGCTTTGAGCCCCGCATCCTCGCGAAGCGCGCGGACACGCAAGGCGACATCGTCGTCGAAACTGGTCATGGCTGGTCCACAGTGATGTAGTTGAGGTGATCACCGCCGAGGTTGGCAATCTCGGGCAGGTAGTTGGAATTCATGACGAAGACGTCGTCGCCTGCCCCGAGTCTCTCCAGGCCCAGGGTCGGAGACAACACTTGCAGGCCCGTGCCGGCAAGGTACATCGATTGCTTTGCCGGGTTGATATCGATGGCGAAGTCGAGCGTGACTCCACGCCGTTGCGCGTGGTGCGCGAACATCACTCCTTTCGCAGCACCTCCCCAGACTATCCGGCGTGCACCAGCAGATGCCTGGAGCGCAGCGGCATCGATCCCGTCGAATAAGTCGTCGGGAATGGATACCTCAAGCGCCAGTCCAGCATTCCCGGGGTCGCGCAGCGAGCCGAGATCCGCAAACACGTACAGGTACTGCCCGCCGAACAATCGGCCGGATTCGATCACGTTGCCGAACATCCGATTGAAGTCGCCCAGCCTGAAGTAGTTGACGTGTTCGTAGAAAATGTCGAACCACGCTTTGTGCGTAAGGATCCAGTCGAGGCATGGGACTTCGATATAGATCAGCCCGGACCCTTCATTCGCGTCTCGCACGGTTCGCAGGAAGTCGAGAGGATCGGCGATGTGTTCGAGGGTATGGCGCATCACGATGGCGTCGGCCCGGATTCCCGTTCCGGGTTCGAATCTGGCCTGCAGGATATATGCCGCATCCCCTTCGTACGCCGGATCGATACCGATCGCGTCATGGCCGCGCAGCCTGAGCAACTCCAGGAAAGCACCTTTGCCGCAGCCCACCTCCATGATCCTGGAACCTGCGAAATGCCGGTCCATCAGGTCAAGCACGGTATCGAGGTGGCTTCGGAATGCTTCCGAATGCCCCTGTTCGTTCTGATAGCTCTGGTCGTAGGAGAGCAAGTCCGGATCGAAGTCTGCGTTGTAGACCAAGCCGGTCTTGTCATCCTGGACCAGACGCAGGTCGCCGCGCGGGCAGAGCCTGGCTTGCTCCGCTGTCGCGAACATCTTGTTCTGGTAGACGGGCAGATCCGTCAATGTCAAAAGCACACGTGCGCTCACATCGCGCTCCTCAGCAATCCGTCGAGTTTGGCCCGGGTTCCCCAGAAGGCGAACGGCTCGTAGTCCGGATACGGGAAGATGCCTGTCTTCAATTCCAATGATGCGTTCCATGCTCGCAACCAGCTGCGCGCAGTATCGACGATGCGTGCCGGATGGCCACTGCACAGATTGACGATGCCGCCATCGATCCCGCGCAATCCAAGCTGCGCGATGCTGCGCCCCGCCTCTTCCGCAGGCATGAAGTCCCGGATTTGATCACCAGGTGACATTGCAAAGCTCGTGTCGTGCGTTGCCACTGCCGTGATGAGTTGAGAGTAAAGCGAAGTTGCGGCTTGGCCGGGACCATACAGATAGAACATCCGGAGCCAGGTTAGCCCGAAGCCATGCTGTTCCTGGAGTCGTTCCAGATGACGTCGCAACGAATCCTTGGCCGCGCCATAGGACGTGATCGGATTGGCTGGCAGTTCCTCGTGCAATTCGCCTGATTGCAATCCGTACTCGAAGCACGTGCCAGTCACGATGAGGTGCTTGAGGCCGGAACTGACGCAGGATTGCAGGAAGGCCTGCTGGATCGGCAGTTCGACATCGATGTGATGTTGCGATTGGTAGTGCGGTAATCCATCCCATGCAAGGTGGATGAGAGTGTCCGGCCGGCCCATGCACGCGAATGCGTCGGGACCACAATCGGCCAGATCCATATAAACCACCTCGATGCCGTCCAATTCGATACGTCGCGCGGAGGCCGGGCGCAACACGGCGACAAGATCAGCATCGGCTGTTCTTAGTGCGTGCAGGACATGTTGGCCAACAAAGCCGCCCGCTCCGGTGACGGCGACTCTCATGCCGACACAATCGCCAGCGAAGGCACGGCGAACACGAACTGCCCACCCCATTCGCGAATATAAGCGAGTTGGCCCGTAATCTCCTCGCGCAGGTTCCATGGCAACACGACCACGAAATCCGGGCGCGCCGCGCGCAGGTACGTTTCGTCGACCACCGGAATGCGCGCCCCGGGCAGGAACCGGCCCTGCTTGTGCGGAGAGGCATCGGCGATGAACGCCAGCAGGTCCGCGCGGACGCCGGCAAAGTTGAGCAAGGTATTGCCCTTGGCGGCAGCGCCGTAGCCGGCGACGCATTTGCCGTTGCGCTTTTGTTGCAGCAGGAAGCCCAGGAAGTCGTCCTTCACCGCTTCGGCCACCGCCTGGAAGCCCTGGTAATAGGGCAGGTCGAACATGCCGGCAGCCTGCTCCCGCGCCAGCATCGCGGCCACGGCCGGCGTCTCGATGTGAATTGCATCATCGCGACAGGCCCAGACACGCAACGAGCCACCGTGCGTGGGCAACTGCTCGACATCCCACGCCCGCAATCCGTGCGCTGCGAAGATCCGGCGCACGGTGTGGAACGACAGATAGGAAAAGTGTTCGTGGTAGACCGTGTCGAACTGGCGGTTGCCGACGAGCTCGAGCAGATGCGGAAACTCGACCGTGACCACGCCTTGCGGTGCCAATAGCAGTGCCAGTCCGGCAACGAAGTCATTGAGGTCGGGGACGTGCGCGAGCACGTTGTTGGCGACGATGAGGTCGGCATGGCCGCGATCGGCGGTGAATTCCTGCGCGAAAGGTGTCCCGAAGAAACGCACCAGGGTCTCGATGCCCTTGGCCTGGGCGACCTGCGCGGTGCCGGCGGTCGGTTCGATGCCGACGCACGGGATGCCGCGCGCCGCCACGTACTGCAGCAGATAGCCGTCGTTCGAGGCGATCTCGACCACGAGGCTGTGGCTGGCGAGGCCGAGCCGTGCGCTGGCTGCTTCGACGTAGCGTTCGGCATGCTGCAGCCATGAGCGCGAATACGAGGAAAAGTAGGCGTAATCCGGCGCGAACAGGCGCTGGTGTCCCTGCACCTCGTCGACCTGCACCAGATGGCAGTCGCGGCAAGTGAACAGCTTCAGCGGGAACCAGGTTTCCGGCGCCTGCAGTGCCTGGGCGGAAAGAAATGCATTCGATGGCGGCGCGGTGCCCAGATCCAGGAACACGTCGGTCAGCGGGGTCGAGCAGAACCGGCACTTCATGCGCGCAACCCCGTGAAAGCGTCATCGAGCCGTGGATGGGCACGGTCGCGATCGGACACCTGCGTCACCGGCAGCGGCCAGTCGATCGCGAGCCGCGGGTCATCGTGACGGACACCGCCCTCGCAGGCGGGTGTCCACGCTGTCGTGTGGAAATACAGCAGCTGTGCGTCGTCGCTGAGTGCCTGGAAACCGTGGGCAAAGCCTTCGGGGATGAAAATCTCGCGTGGTTCGTCCGCGCGCAGTTCGATCGCGTGCCAACGCAGAAACGTGGGCGAGCCTGCACGCAGGTCGATCGCGACGTCGTACACATGGCCGCGTACGCAGCGGATCAGCTTGGCTTCGGCAGCTGGCGCGCGCTGGTAATGCAAGCCGCGAACCGTGCCGCGTTGCGCGGTCGTGGAGAGGTTGACCTGGACCCAGCGCAACCCCTCGCGCAACGGCGTCCATTGCTGTTCGCAGAACAACCGTTCGAAGCGGCCGCGTGCATCGCCGACCGGTTCGGTATCCACGACCTGCAAGCCCGGCAGCGGCGTCGGCAGCAGCTTCACGCAGCCCACTCCAGTCCGGCGCGGCGCGCATCGGCGACATACGCCGCAAGGCCGTCGCGGCTGCGCACACTGCGGTCTTCGGCGAAGGCCTGGTACCACTGTGCGGTGCGTTGCAGCGTGGTATCGGCGTTCCACACCGGATGCCAGCCCAGTTCGCGACCGGCTTTGCTGCAATCCAACGTGAGTTGTGCGGCCTCGTGCGGATGCGGTCCGCGGTCGGGTTCGACCTGCAGCTGCGGCCACGCCCGTTGCAGGCGCGCGACCACGTCGCCGACGGCAAGCGTGGCGTCCGCGGCGGGACCGAAATTCCAGGCGTCACCGATCGCATCGCCCGCCAACAGCGCCTGGCCAATGCACAGATAGCCGGACAGCGGTTCCAGCACGTGCTGCCAGGGCCGCGTCGCCTGCGGATTGCGCAAGCGCAGCGGCTGTCCGCTGGCCGCGGCGCGCACCAGGTCCGGCACCAGCCGATCCTCGCCCCAGTCGCCGCCACCGATCACGTTGCCCGCGCGCGCCGTCGCCAGTTGCACCGCATGGCCGCGGCCATCGTCGCGGTCGAAATAGCTGCGCCGGTAGCAGGCTGACACCAGTTCGGCGCAGGCTTTGGACGCGCTGTAGGGATCATGCCCGCCGAGCCGGTCGTCCTCGCGATAACCCGCCGACGTGGCATGCGCTGCGTACACTTTGTCGGTGGTGGCATTCACGACGGCTCGCACCGACGCGCAGCTGCGCACGGCTTCGAGCAGGTGCACCAGGCCGCCGACATTGCTGTCGAACGTGGCGACCGGCTCACGGTAGCCGCGCCTGACCAGTGGTTGCGCCGCAAGATGGAACACCACTTCCGGTTGAAACTTCGCGACCGTGGCGTGCACGCCAGCGGCGTCGCGCAGGTCGACGCGTGCGTCGTGTGCCAGCTGCAATCCGAGCAGGTTCCAGTGCGCCGGATCGGTGTCCGGGTCCAGCGCCAGCCCGCCGACTTCGGCGCCCAGGGCCTGCAGCCAGAGCGCCAGCCACGAGCCCTTGAACCCGGTGTGGCCGGTGACGAGGACGCGGCGTCCGGCGTAGCTACTGCCGAACAGTCGGTTCAGTCCCAGCTCTTCCAAGGTGCGCTCCCGGTTTGCCACAGCTCTTCCAGCTTGACCTTGTCGCGCAGCGTATCCATCGGCTGCCAGAAGCCATCGTGGGTGTATGCCGACAATTGCCCGTCGCGCGCCAGCGCCTCCAGCGGCTCACGTTCCCACACCGTGTCGTCGCCATCGATGTAGCGCAACACGCCCGGCTCCAGCACGAAGAAGCCGCCGTTGATCCAGGAACCGTCGCCCTGCGGCTTCTCGGTGAAGCGAATAATGCGGTTGCCCTCGATGTCGAGTGCGCCGAAGCGGCCCGGCGGCTGCACTGCGCATACCGTTGCCAAGGTGGCCCGTTCGCGATGGAAGGCCAGTTGCGCGCTGATGTCGACGCTCGACAAGCCATCGCCGTAGGTGAAGCAGAAGGTGTCGTCGTCGAGGAATTCGGCGGCGCGTTTCAATCGACCGCCGGTCTGCGTGTGTTCGCCGGTGTCGACCAGGGTCACGCGCCACGGTTCGGCATGGCGGTGATGCACCTGCATCTCGTTGCGGGCGAGGTCGAAAGTGACGTCGGAGGTATGCAGGAAGTAGTTGGCGAAGTACTCCTTCACCATGTAGCCCTTGTAGCCCAGGCAGATGACGAAGTCGTTGATGCCGTGATGCGAGTACGACTTGAGGATGTGCCACAGCACCGGCTTGCCGCCGATCTCGATCATCGGTTTCGGACGTAGCGAAGTTTCCTCGCTGATCCGGGTACCGAGCCCACCTGCGAGGATCACTGCTCTCATATCCTGCATGTCCAGTCAAATGATCGAGGTGCAGCCGATGATGGGGAGAATGGCGGTGCTCTTGATAAAACTGCGGGCACGGCTGTAGCGGTGGCAGATCGGGTGCACCCGGCAGGCATCCCCATCGCGGCGGCATTTCGATTAGGCCGAGTGCGCGACATGGTGTCAATGTTCCGTGGCGTGGCGCAGGCGCCGTATGTAGCGCAATGCATGCAGGATCGCGTAGGCCAGCGCGTCGGCGGCCAGGATCGCGACCCGGAAGCCAGCGGCCAGCACGGCGACTCCGCCGAAGCTCAACGCCCCCTTGAGCAGGACGCCGGCAACCGACTCGAATACGCCAATCCCCTGCGGCGCGAACACGCTGATGAAACCGATGACCCAGGCTAGCAGGTAGGTTCCATATACCTGCAGGATCGGTATGCCTGCGCGCGCGGCGGGGAACGCCGACCAGTAGCAGGCGAAAGCGCTGGCGGCGACTAGCCAGAATACCGCGGTGACGGCGACCACTTTGAGATATGCGCCCGGCGCATATCCGCACCGATGCAGCAACGCGCGGTGCCGCAGCAGCAGCGGTATGCAGCTCAGTAACAACACGCCGCCCAGCACGGCGGCGATCGCGAGCGGTAATCGCAACCCGCCAGCGGCCCACAGGCAAAGGCCGCCGACCGTCAGCGCGGTGCCGACCGGCACCAGGTTTTCCAGCAGCACAAGCACCGAGAGTTGCGACCGGCTGACGCCGAGCCGGTGCAAGTCCATCACCCTGGACACGGTGTGCCAGATGCCGCCGGGAAGGTAGCGCGCCGGCAGTCGGCCGACATGGATGGCGAGCGCTGTCCGGTAGTCGACCGCGGTACCGATTTCCCGCAACACCAGAGCACTCAGCAACGGCGTCAACAGGTGCAATAGCGCCCACAGCGCTATCGTCAAAATCAGCGGCGGAACCTCGGCCTGCAACAGCACGGCCTGTAGCGTTACCCGGGCGCGCCAGAAGCTCACAATCAGGAACGCCACCGCCGCGGGGCCAAATACCCAGCGCGAGCCCACCAGCAGTCGCTTCAAGATATCGCCGCTTGTGAGTTGCAGGCTCACAGGCCGCGCCGGCCAACCAGATAGCGCAACGGAAATGACAGCAGCAGCATGAGCAGCAACGCGAGCTTGTCCAGCGCCGGTAGCTGCGATCGCCCGACCACGCGCAGCAATGCGGCCGGCAGCTGTAGCAGCGGAAACGTCCGCCAGATCGTCGACTGCGTGATGCCCATGTCAGCCGAGG